>NZ_JBKQXO010000006.1:0-245811 GCF_046762885.1 Yoonia sp. SDW83-1 | reverse complement strand
ACGAGGACAGAACAATGAAATTTCTACAAACACTCACACTCGCCGCGCTTGCAGCGTTTCCGGCCCAACTCATCGCGCAATGCGATCAAGGGGAAAGGGTTGCCCGTTTCAGCCTGATCACGGCACTGCAGGGTCACCCCAAGGGCGAAGCTGCACTGGCCTTTGCCGAGCAGGTCAACACGCAGCTTGATGGTACATTATGTGTCGAGGTTTACGGCCGCAGCGAGCTCTACAATGATGACGACGTCTTTGAGGCCCTGTTAAACGACGACGTTCAATTCGCCGCCCCCGGTGTCACGAAATTCGGGGCGTATTCCGATCAGTTCGAGCTTTTCAATCTTCCCTTCCTGTTCGACGGACCTTTGCAGGTCATGGCGTTCCTCGAAACAGAAATGGCGCAAAGCATGACCGACGGGATCAGTGATGACGGCTTTGTCGGGCTGGGCTATTGGGCCAACGGGATGCGGCAGTATTCGGCGACAGTTCCAATGCGGTTGCCAAGTGATGCCAGCGGTCTAAGTTTCCGGGTGTCGTCCAGCTCACCAGTAACCGCAGAGGTACTGCGCCGGATGAACATCACCCCGGTCAAGCTGTCCTTCAGCAAAGTCTATGACGCGCTGGCCTCGGGAGAGGTGCAGGGACAGGAAAACACCTGGGCCAATATCCAGAAAGAGGAATTTTATCTCGAACAGGCTGCCGTTACAGAAACGAACCATAACTATATCGGTTATCTGGTTGTAACGTCACAGGCCTTTCTTGACAGCCTTGATCCGGATACGCGCCAAACGGTGATTGATATCATGAAATTGACCACGCATGAACGAAACCGATTTGCCTATGAGATCAATCAGGCCCGACGCCAGGATATTCTGGATGATGACGGTGTGATTATCACGCTGACCCCCGAGGAACTGGCGATCTGGAGGGCAGAGATGAAGCCGGTCTGGGATCAGTTTCGGTCTTCCATCGGGGGCGACCTGATCGACGCAGCGGTCGAAATCAACGCGACGGTCGATCCTTTCAACTAAGGCACTGATGCGCCGCGTGTCCTATCGCGCGCCGCGCATTCTATACAGGCCGACCTACAAGTTTTGCATCGAACACCTGTTGCAGAACGCGCCCGAAAGCATCGGCACTGGGATGCCTGTCGCGCTGTGGTGGCAGGAAGTACCCAAATGGCACGGCCATTTTGTATCGCCACGGGACCAATGCGATGGCGGATGCAAGCTCGGGGTCAAGGGCTATCGGATCGGCAAAGGTGAACCCAAGTTTGCTTTGCACCAACCGATAGGCCGCCGACCCCACCGAAACCTCATGCTTGATCACCAGCTTCACACCGGCCCGATCCATCGCCTGATCCACAATGCGCCGGATCACGGTTGAATCGTCCAGCGCGATGTAGGGGACATCCGCAAGATCAACGGGGCGCAGCTCATCCCGATCGGCGAGCGCGTGGTCTCGGGAAAGTGCCACGCATAGGTCGGTTGTGCCCAAAAGATTGGGTTTGATCCCCTCAACCGGGAGCGGGAGCGCCGAAATTCCCAGATCATAGCGATCATTCATGATGCGGCGGCCCAGATCCCGCCTGGGATATATTTCCAGCTTTATCGCCGTATCCGGTTCCAGTTCGGCAAAACGCGCAATGGCGGGCAGAACCAATCCGTTCACAATCCGTGTATGGCAGATTAGGCGCAATGGTTCCGGCGCATCGCTTTGAATTTGTGCAAAGAAATCGGGCATCTGGTCGACCTGCGCCAGAATGCGTAGTGCTTCGGGGTAGAACCGTTCGCCGGTCGGTGTTGGCACCAATCGTTTTTTGTCACGTCGGAACAGGCTGACGCCAAATTCGTCTTCAAGGATTTGCAGTAACCGGCTGGCAGCAGACTGGCTCAGATGCATCCGGTCCGCTGCACGGGCAAGCGTGCCTTCCTCCATGACAAGGGCGAACACCTTCAGGCTTTTGAGGTTCACTTCGAAAAATCCGATTTATAAATCTGATAATTGCGTTTTTTCTATTCTATGGTCCCGTTTAAGGTCCAGTGATATTTCAAAGGTGCGCTCAGATGCACCCGGTGTTACTGGGAGGAAAACATGAAACGTCGCGAATTCATCAAAACAGGTGTCTCTGCCGCAGCGGTGGGTGCTATCGCCGCGCCAGCCCTGGCGGAATGGGCCCCGCGCCGCCCGATCAATGCGATCTTGCCGTATTCTGCCGGTGGTGGCACCGATGCGCTGGCGCGCGCCGCTGCTGCATCTGCCGATGGTATCCTGCCAGTGCCGCTGGTCATAGTGAACAAGCCCGGATCGTCCGGCATCACCGGCGCGACCGAAGCTGCAGCCGCAAGGCCGGACGGGAACACAGTGATGGTCACGTCTGCCGGGTCATTCCTGCTGACCTCAATGCTGCGTGACACCGATGTGGACCCGTTTGACAGCTTTGAGATTATCGCCCAGATCGGCAATCTGACCCCTGCTGTCATTGTGCCTGCAAACAGCCCGTTCCAGTCTGTTCAGGACTTGGTGGATACGGCAAATGCCAACCCCGGCAGCCTGCGATGGGCCCATAATGGACGCGGCGGTTTCCACCATGTGGCCGGGCAAAGCTTTCTGAATCGCAACGGCCTGCAAGCACAGGATGTTCCGTTCAAAGGGGGCGGACCAACCCGTGCCGCTGTTATCGGCGAACAGGTGGATTTTGCCTTTGTCGGTATTCAGCAGGCCGCAGGTTTTGAAAACGAACTCCGCGTTCTGGCTCTTGCTGCGCCAGAGCGTGACCCGGTCCGCGACGATGTACCCACATTGCCAGAGCTTGGCTTTGACTATGTCGCCGTATCCTCACCCATCGTGTTTTTTGCACCGAACGGCACGGATCCTGAGATGATCGCGGGCATGGAAGCCGCGTTGAAAGAGATCACGGAAACTCAGCAATTTGCCGATATGATGCTGGAACGCGGCAACGTGCCTGCGTTCCTGAGCGGTGCGGAAACCGAAGCCAGACTGCGCCAGATGCAGGTTGACACCCAGCCGGTGATCGATGCGTTGAAAGAGCAGGGTTAGACTTGTCCGCGGGTCCTACTCCCGCCTCGCGGACCGTGGCCGTGGCGCTGATCCTTCTGGGGGTTGGCGCCACATTTACGAGTATGAACATCGCCTTGGACCAATACGGGCGCTGGGGTGCGCGCATTTTTCCATTGGCAGGATCGTTGTCGCTGGTGGCACTTGGCCTTGCAGAACTGTGGGGCGCACGTGGTAAACCAGCACCAACGCTAGATCGACAATATCTGCCAGCCATTTTTGCACTGTTGGCTTTGGCGGTCGCCTATGTCTGGGTCATGGCCCAGTTTGGCTATCTGATCAGCACTGCGTTGGCGGCACCACTGGCACTATGGATCTTCGGCGTGCGCAATGTGATCGGCCTGCTGGCTGCAGCCGTGTTATGCCCCGCAGCCTATCACCTGATCTTTTTTGAATTGTTGGGGGTCTTTCCGCCCTTTGGTCGCTGGTTTGACCTGCTTGATGTATTTGGTTGGTATTAAACGATGGAAATCTTTCCCGCTCTCGCCAGCGTTCTGAGCGATCCGGTATTGCTGGGGTGGGTGTTTCTGGCAGCCATCGTTGGCATGATTGTCGGTGCTATTCCGGGGCTGACGGCTTCGGCCGCGATTGCGATGCTTTTGCCCCTGACGTTTTACATGGAACCGCTTCCTGCGTTGGCGTTCCTTTATGTCATCGGCAAATCGGGGCGTTACGGCGGTTCGATTGCCGCGATCCTGTTCAATACCCCCGGCACGGCGGCATCGGCAGCCACGCAGTTGGATGGCTATCCGCTCGCCCGCCAAGGCAAGGCAGGAAAGGCCATGAAAGTGGCGACGATATCATCGGTTATTGGTGACTTCATTGGTGAGATACTGCTGATCGTCGGGGTGGCATGGATCGCAGTGATCGCGCTGAAACTCGGCCCGCCAGAGCTGTTTGCCGTCTATTTCGCGGCCTTCATCGTCATTGGATCCGTGATTGGGAAATCTGTCACCCGCGGGCTGGCGTCAGCAGCTTTGGGTGTGCTGGTCGCCATGATCGGCCTTGATCCGATCAGTTCGACCGAGCGCTTCACCTTCGGCAGCTTTGATTTGACCAACGGGATCAGTCTGGTGCCCCTGATGATCGGAATCTTTGTATTGGGCGAGGTTTTTGCCCAGATCGAGGAACGCGGCAAGACAACCGAGATGGTCCCTGATGGCAACGATGCGGTGCGAAACCGGCTGACCTGGTCGGAGTATAAACCCTGCCTGCCGCATGTGATCCGGTCATCCTTTATCGGGTCCTTTATCGGCATGCTGCCCGGCCTTGGGTCGGCCATCGCGGCCTTTGTGGCTTACGGCGAAGGCAAGCGTCGCGCCAAGAACCCGGACGATTGGGGAAAGGGTGCGTTGGAAGGTGTGGCCGCACCAGAGGCGGCAAATAACGCCGTCAGTGGCCCGTCCATGGCGCCGCTTCTGACACTGGGTATTCCGGGGTCCACCATTGGCGCGATCCTGATTGGGGTATTCCTGATCCATGGCATCCAGATTGGTCCAACCCTGTTTCTGACATCCCGCGAACTTGTCTATGCGCTTTTTGCCTGTGGGCTGATCGGCATTGCGATGTATGGGCTGATTGGCTTTTATGGTGCGGCATTCGTGGGGCGGTTCATCACGCGGATTCCAACGAAGGTGCTGTATCCGGTGATCTTTCTGACATCCTTTGTCGCGGCCTACACCTCGCGCGGGAACCTGTTTGATGTCTATGTTATGGTGGCTGCCGGGTTTTTGGGGTGGCTTATGCGCAAACTCGACTTCAACCCGGCTGCTTTCGTCATTTCATTCGTTTTGGCAGGCGGCGCAGAGGAGGCATTTCGGCAAGCGCTTTTGTTGTCGGACAACGGTATGATGATATTCATTACTCGGCCCATCGCGCTGCTCTTCCTCTTGGTCGGGCTGACGGCACTGGCGGTCCGGGTCCGGAGCCTGAACCGCCAGTCGCGCGCCGTCACGTTGGAGGAAGCGAGATGACGGCACCTTTGGACGGCATCCGGGTGATTGACTGGACGCATGTATTGGCCGGGCCAGCCTGTTCCTATTATCTTGGCCTTCTGGGGGCCGAGGTGATCAAGGTCGAAAGCCTGAAGGGTGACGCGATGCGCCACCGGGGCGGGACTGACGCGGCGCTGGCGGCTGAGGGGATGAGTACAGCTTATCAGACGCAAGGCGCGGGCAAGCAATCCATCGCGCTTGATCTGGAGGTCAATGAAGGGCGTGACGTCTTTCACCGGTTGCTGACATCAGCGGATGTGCTGGTTGAGAACCACAGGCCCTCCACGCTGGCCCGGCTTGACCTGACAGAAGCCCATACACGGGCCATCAATCCGCGGCTGATCCATTGCGCAATGACCGGATATGGCCGTGGCAACGCGATGGCGGACGTACCGGCGTATGACGTGAATATTCAAGCGATCAGCGGGTTGATGGCGTTGACAGGAACAGCTGAAACAGGGCCGGTTCGGACCGGCGCGCCGATTATCGACTACGCAACCGGACTTGCCGGTGCGCTTGGTGTCACCTCCGCTTTGATGAATAGGCAGGCGACCGGCGATGGCGGGTTTGTCGATGTCTCAATGCTCGAAACGGCATTCAGCCTGATGAGTTCGACGATTACTGATTACAGAATGACGGGCAGACCGCCCGAACCCCGTGGAAACACCGCAAATAGCCGCTCGCCTTCTTCCGGCATCTTTGCCTGCCTGTCCGGGCATATCAGTTTGGGTGTAAACGAGGACTCGCAGTTCAGACGGCTGGCCAATGCGGTTGGACGCGGGGATTGGCTCGACAATCCTGATTTTGCAAACCCCGTGGCGCGGGACAGAAATCGGGACACACTCGCCGACGCCTTAGCGGATGTGCTTGCACATCGCACGGCAGAAGATTGGGAAAGGATCTTCATTGCTGCGGACGTACCAGCAGCACGGCTGCGCACGCTGCCAGAAGCGTTGGACCTCGCGCCTGAAACCACTCGCGCGTTTGTATCCCGTGGTACAGCCGGACATGTCGGTCTGCCATTCACGATGGAAGATAGAGCGACAACCAAGCAAGCAGATCGGCCGCCGTCATTGGGTGGCGATACAGAACCTGTCCTTCGTGCTTTGGGCTACAACGACGACGAGGTTAGTGCATTGCGCCAACAAGGCGTGATCGCGTCACGCCTGAACTGAAACACCAGAGGTGATATCTGCAGTCATCGGTGTGCAACTCTTCTTTATCAAATTTGGTTTTGGCTTGTGACACGAATGCCAAAGTTATCTGACGTTTGACAGCGGCAGCAGCGCAATGCCGTAGGAACAAATGTGGGAACGCGTCTAAAAACCCCACATATGCTTTACTTTCAATGATCTTGATAGAGAAAGTGGCGGAGGCTCAGGGATTCGAACCCTGGGAGGACTTTCACCCTCGTCGGTTTTCAAGACCGGTGCATTCGACCACTCTGCCAAGCCTCCGTCCGCGACGTGTTAGCGTCCAAATTGCGATTCGGAAAGGTCGATTGTCCGTGATAAAACCAACAGCAAGCTCGCGTCTTGCAGCGGCTTCCATAACGTCATGACGATCGCAGCGAGGAAGGCCCCTCAGCACGGGCGAAACGAAGCGGACCGACGACCACCAAACTAACCTCGCAAATGAGGGAAAATCCGCCGACAAAATAGCCATCAGCCTTTCAAAAAGGCAAGGCCGACGCTATCGTGGCCACAAAATTGGGGTGCGCCTGCGGAATGTCGGAAGGACAACCGATGCCGTTTGCGCAAAGTCACGCAAGTATCAAGGCTGGAAAACAGTCAATAACCCTGCAAAAACAGGGCGTAAGTAAAGGGGCAAAGAATGACGGGCATATCTTTTCGCAGGTCGGGGACAATCCGTATGTCGCTGGTGCTGGCCGCAGCACTCGGGCTGGCCGCATGTGACGAAAACGGCGAATTTGCATTCCCCAGCGGTGACGATGCTGCTGCATCCGGCACAACGACGAGTGCCGCTCCGCTCCAGACTACGACGACTGAACAGGATGTTGAGCGGCCTGACCTTTTTGAAGTTACGGATCGCGGCCTTTGGGATGGTCGCCCGTCATTAGGCGGGGCATGGGTCGCACATCCCGATGTGGTCGATCCCGAACGCGCGCTGATCCGCAACACGGCAACGGGTGAAACCGTTGTCGGTGCGCTCTTCCGTCGCGAGCGTGAAAATCCCGGACCGCTTTTGCAGGTGTCGTCGGACGTGGCCGAAGCATTGGGTATATTGCCGGGTGCCCCGACCGAACTCTACGTTGTTGCCTTGCGCCGCGAGGAGATCACGGTCGAGGACGACGTGCCCGAAAGCAATCCCGTTGTTGCCAGCCTTGCCACACCGGTAAATGTCGAGGCGACGCCGCTAGATCCGGTGGCTGGTGCTGCCGCTGCGATTGATGCCGCCGAAGAGGCCGCAGCGCCTGCCGTCGATGTCGTACTTCCCGCCGCAGCCGCAACGGCTGCAGCAGCAACTGAGGCCGCATCGACCGCTACCCCGGAAACCGAAGACGCTGCTGAAGCCGCGGCTGCTATGCCGGCCGCGATGGAAGGGCCGATGATCCAGATCGGTGTCTTCAGCGTTGAAGACAACGCAAATCAGGCCGCACAGCGCCTACGTGATGCGGGTGTTCCCACGACCGTCATCGCGCAAGAGGCTGGCGGGCGCACCGTCTGGCGCGTCGCGTCCGGGTCATCTGACGACGCCGCAGAGCGCGATGATATTCTGGCAAGGATCAAGGATCTGGGCTATGTCGACGCCTTCGTCGTCGAAGGCTAAGTCCGCGCAAAAACAGGAGTTCAGGCAGATGACTTTTCACGCTTTCCGTGCCGTCCTTCTGGGCCTCGCGCTCAGCGCGACAGGGGCGTTTGCGCAATCCTTTGATACGCGCGCAGAGGCGGCGTATGTCTTTGATCAGACAACGGGTACCGTTCTGTTGGCCAAGAACGAGGATTTGCCCCTCCCCCCCGCATCCATGTCGAAACTCATGACCATCTACATGGCGTTCGAGGCGATTGCCGACGGGCGCCTTGTCATTGACGAATTGCTGCCGGTCTCTTCCGCTGCCGCTGCCTATGGCGGATCGTCCATGTTTCTGGATACAACCGATCGCGTCAGTGTCGAAGATCTATTGCGTGGCGTCATCGTGCTGTCTGGTAATGACGCCAGCGCGGTTCTGGCCGAAGCCCTGTCACCTGACGGGACCGAGGCGGGGTTTGCCCGCATGATGACCCAGCGCGCGCAGCAGATGGGCATGATGAATTCCACCTTCGTCAATTCCAACGGCTGGCCGGCAGCGGGTCATCGCATGTCAATGGAGGATCTGGGGATTCTGGCCGACCGGATCATTACCGACTTCCCGACATTCTATCCGCTCTTCGCCGAAACAGAATTTGCATTTGACGGACGGGTTCCATCAAACTCGCGCAATCGGAACCCCGTGTTGACCCTCGGCATTGGCGCCGACGGGTTGAAGACCGGACACACGCAAGAGGCCGGCTATGGGCTGGTGGGGTCCGCCAAGCAGGGTGATCGCCGCGTGATCTTTGTCATCACCGGGCTGGAGACCCGGGAAGCCCGTGCAGAGGAATCCGAAAAACTGGTGAACTGGGCCTTTCGCCAGTTTGCCGAAAAAGAAGTCGCACGTGCCGGGTCCCGCATCGCAGAAGCTGACGTCTGGATGGGTGACACCCCCACTGTTGGATTGACAGTGGCCGAAGACCTATCACTGCTCGTCCCCATTCTGAACGAGGGCGAGGTGGACGCCGAGGTTGTCTACAACGGCCCGATTGAAGCCCCGATTGCGGCGGGTGATCAACTAGGTGAGTTGGTGATCAATCTTGACGGCCTGCCTGAAAAGCGGCTGCCGCTTGTGGCCGAAACGGCTGTGGCCCGTGGCGGGTTTGCCACCCGGCTGCGCACGGCGGCGCTGGTCCTTTGGGACAAGTTCGGACCAGGTGCCGAACCGACCGTGGACGAGGTGCCAGAGGAGGCATGACCGAGCCCCGTTTCATTACGTTTGAAGGTATCGACGGTTCCGGAAAGTCCACACAATCCCGCCTTTTTGCAGAGCATCTGCGCAAGCATGGGCATCAGGTCGTCCTGACCCGTGAGCCGGGCGGCAGCCCGGGCGCGGAAGAGATCAGACAACTGGTCCTGACCGGTGATCCGGAGCGGTGGTCTGCGGAAACTGAAATCCTGCTTTTTACCGCCGCGCGCCGGGACCATCTGGAAAAGACGATAGAACCGGCACTGGCCGCTGGGCAGACCGTGATCTCTGACCGGTTCGCCGACAGCACCCGTGTCTATCAGGGGGCCACGCGGGGTGATCTGCGCGGTATGGTCGATCAGTTGCACACGCTCATGATCGGGCGCGAACCTGATCTGACATTTATCATCGACATGGACCCTGAAACGGCGCTTGAACGTGGATTGGCGCGCAAATCCGGCGAAGATCGGTTCGAGGAGTTCGGCCTGCCCTTTCAGGAAACGCTGCGCCACGGGTTCCTGGCCTTGGCGCACGCCCACCCCAGACGATGCGTTTTGATTGACGGCAATCGAACGCCCGACCAGATCGCGTCAGAAATCGCAGCCTACGCATGAGCGATGACAGCATCCCAGAGCCCGACCGGATCGAAGGCGCGCCACATCCGCGCGAAACGCCGGAACTGTTCGGGCAGGATCAGGCGGTCGCCGGTTTTCTTGACGCGTATTCGGCGGGCCGCCTGCATTCCGGCTGGCTTATCACCGGCCCGCGCGGCGTGGGCAAGGCGACCCTTGCCTGGAAAATCGCAACCTTTCTGCTGGCCGACCTGGACACGGGTCTGTTCGGCGAACCGACGCTGGCCGTAGATCCCGCCCATCCCGACGCGCGCCTGATCCAGTCGGGCGCACATCCGCGCCTCGCTCTGATCCGCCGCCCATGGGACGAAAAAACCAAGAAACTGCGCACCGAAATCACCGTCGACGCCGTCCGCAGCCTGAAAACTTTCTTTCATATGTCCGCTGCAGATGGCGGGCGCCGTGTCGTCATCGTTGACGCCGCCGACGAGCTGAACAGAAACGCCGCCAACGCCATCCTCAAGGAACTTGAAGAACCACCGGAAAACTGCACGATCCTGCTGATCGCACATCAGCCGTCGCGACTGTTGCCCACGATCCGGTCACGATGCCGCGAACTGCGCTGCAGCACGTTGAACGCTGAAAACCTGCAAAAGGCGCTGCAACAGGCCGGGCATCCGGCGGAAAACTCCGAAAGCCTCGCCACGCTGGCCGGCGGGTCCGCAGGCGATGCGATCCGGCTTTTGAACCACGATGGCCTGCCGCTTTATTCAGAGATCGTCAAACTGCTCGACGGGCTGCCGCAGATCAACCGGCCCGCCGCGCTCAAACTGGCCGACAGCTGCGCCGGGCGCGGCGCCGAAACCCGGTTCGGCCTGACGCTCGACCTGATCGATCTGTTTCTGTCCCGTGCGGCCCATGCGGGCCTGCTGGGCGAACCGCACAGTCAGGGCGCCCCGGGCGAGGCGCGTCTGCTGGCCCGCCTCGCCCCCGATGACCGCGCCGCGCGGCATTGGGCGCAATTGCAGCAGGACCTGTCCAATCGGTCGCGCCACGGACGGGCGGTGAACCTTGACCCTGCCGCGCTGATCCTTGATATGATCTTCAAGATCGAAGAGACGGCGCAAGGTGTCGCCGCAGCGTAAAGGTGGCCCCGTGACCAACCCCAAAATCGTCGACAGCCACTGCCATCTCGACTTCCCCGATTTCGACGACGAACGCCCGGCCATCATCCAGCGCGCGCTGGATGCAGGTGTCGAACGGATGGTCACGATCTGCACGCGACTGCGACTAGAACCACAGGTCCGCGCCATCGCAGAAGCCTTCGATCCGGTCTACTACGCCGCCGGCACCCACCCGATGAGCGCGGCTGACGAACCGCTCGCCACCGTGGACGAACTTATCACCCTTGCCAAACACCCGAAATTCGTCGGCATCGGCGAAAGCGGGCTGGACTATCACTACACCGCAGAAAGCGCTGATATCCAAAAGAAATCCCTGCGCATCCACATCGCAGCCGCACGCGAAACGGGGCTTCCGCTGATCATCCATGCGCGCGCCGCTGACGATGACATGGCGCAGATCCTCACCGAGGAATACAAAAACGGCGCGTATACCTGCGTGATGCACTGCTTTTCCAGCACGGCCGAACTGGCCCGCACAGCGCTCGATCTGGGTTTCTATCTGTCGATGTCCGGCATCGCGGCCTTCCCCAAAAGCCAGGACTTGCGCGACATCTTCGCAGCCGCCCCGCTTGACCGGATCCTCGTGGAAACCGACAGCCCCTACCTCGCCCCGCCCCCGCATCGGGGCAGGCGGAACGAACCGGCCTATACCGCACATACCGCACGGGCCGGTGCGGCGCTGTTTGACCTGCCCTACGAAGACTTCGCCGCACAAACCACCGCCAATTTCGACCGGCTGTTCTGGAAGGCGGCAGCATGACGGACACGATGACCTTTAGCATCCTCGGCTGCGGTTCTTCGGGCGGCGTGCCACGCCTGGGCGGGCTTTGGGGGGCGTGCGATCCCAACAACCCGAAAAATCACCGCCGCCGCTGCTCGCTCCTGATCACGCGGACCCGTGGCGATCAGATCACGCGTGTGCTGATAGACACCAGCCCAGATATGCGCAGCCAATTGCTGGATGCCGGGGTCGGCACGCTCAACGCGGTCGTCTACACCCATTCCCATGCAGATCACGTGCACGGGCTCGACGATCTGCGGATGATCGTTTTCAACATGCGCGAAAGACTGCAGGTCTGGGCCGATGGCGACACCAGCAACGATCTGCTGGGGCGGTTCGGCTACGCCTTCGTGCAACCCAAAGGGTCTGACTACCCACCGATCTGCGAACTCAACGCGATCAAAGGCGATATCACCATTTCCGGCCCCGGCGGCCCGATCACCCTGACCCCGTTCGAGGTCGAACACGGCAATATCGAAGCGCTGGGTTTCCGCATTGGCGATGTCGCCTACCTGCCGGACGTGTCGGAGATACCGGACCCTGCCTGGGCCAAACTGCAAAACCTCGACTGCTGGATCGTCGATGCCCTGCGGCGGGCGCCACATCCAACCCATGCACATCTGGCCAGAACGCTGGAATGGATCGAAAAGGTCCAGCCGGAACAGGCCATCCTGACCAACATGCACAACGATCTGGACTACGACACCGTCAATGCCGAAACCCCCGATCATATCCACCCTGCCTATGACGGCATGACGCTCAGCTTTCCGATCTAGACGCACCCCTGCGGCCGGGCGGCAAACAATATTGTAATGCGGCGCAAGCCGCGCCTTTGGATCACACATGGCCGCCCTGATCGACGTCATCCTGCCAGTCTTCCTTGTCATCGGCTTCGGCTATCTGGCTGTCTGGAAAGGCTATTTCAGCGATGCGGGCGTCGACGGGCTGATGAAATTCACCCAAGGATTCGCCATCCCCTGCCTGCTGTTCCGCGCCATCTCGACCCTGGACCTCAGCCAGAACTTCGACATTGCCTTGCTGGGCAGCTTTTACGCGGGCGCATTGGCAGGCTTTACGGCAGGGCTGCTGGGTGCGCGGTACATCTTTGGTCGCGATTGGGAGGACAGCGTCGCTATCGGCTTCTGCTGCCTGTTTTCCAACTCCCTGCTGCTGGGTCTGCCGATCACCGAACGAGCCTATGGCACATCCGCGCTCGAAGCGAACTACGCCATCATCGCCGTCCACTCCCCGTTCTGCTACGCCGTCGGCATCACGGCCATGGAAATTGCGCGCAATCGCGACGGCAATATCGCCAGCCTGCCGGGCAAGGTGCTGCGGGCGATGTTTCGCAACGCCCTCATCGTCGGGATCACGCTGGGGCTGATCGTCAATATCGGCGGCATTCCCGTGCCCGGCGTCATGACCGATGCGCTGGACCTGATGGTGCGGGCGGCCCTGCCTGCTGCGCTCTTCGGTCTGGGCGGGGTGCTCTACCGCTACCGGCCAGAGGGCGACATGCGCACAATCCTCTACGTGGTTGCGGTGTCTCTCGTTTTGCATCCCGCCATCGTCTGGGGACTGGCACGGGCGAATGACCTCAGTACCGACGCCCTGCGCTCGGCCATGCTAACCGCCGCGATGGCACCGGGAATCAATGCCTATGTCTTTGCGAACATGTATGGCAAAGCCAAACGAGTCGCCGCCTCGTCTGTCCTGATGGGCACAGGGCTCTCGATCCTGACAGTCTGGTGCTGGCTTTACGTTTTGCCCTAGACGTCGATTTTGACATCGCGAAAAGTCCGTGCGCGCCATATCCGCGTGCAATCAGCAGTTTGGACGAGTTGGCGTCGTTTTTGTGAACCGACCCTTTTCACCCGTCAGCGCGATCCATCGTCTGAAAATCCGGGCAAAAGAAAATTGCAGTATTGTCGAATTCGGCCTCGATGGGCCAATACCGGCTTGCGCGTCGACATCCGCGGGAGTTTCGCCCCCGCTCACGGCGCTTCTCGTCAGGACGAATACCTGTTCCGGGTCACACACCTAGTCCGACAGGGAAATCGCCTCCAGATCCATTGAAGCCATCGGCAAATCACCTGCGTCATCATCCTCACTCGCCATCAGATCGTCTGACTGTTCATCCAGCCCCGCGGGTTGTGTGAAGTCGCCGATGTCACCAATCAGTTGCTCGGATGCCGTCTCACTGCCCGTGGCAAGCGGCGGCATGGCCGACCGGGCGGCACCTGACAAGTCATGTAACTGGGGCAAAGGCGCGGGCTCTACCCTGACAGCACGCATGCCGCCCAACTGTCCCAATTTGGCCTGCGCGACCTTCTGACCGTCCTGTGACAGCAGCCTGACCGAATTCACCGTACATCCCAATAGGGGTAGAACCTGCCCGACCTGCAGATCTTGCGCCTCTGACAGCGGCATTCTTAAGCGGTGCAAAAGGGCGTCCAGTTCACCTGGCGCATCAGCCACAGCCGCCTGAAACAGGGTCGCCCAGTCCGCGTTTTCACATGGCGCTGTCTCTGCCATTGGCTGAGGCTTAGACAACGGCAAGGCAATCAGCATTTGCCCCTGACGTTCCGCCATCCCCAGATCAATACTCAGGCGCAGGATGCGATAGTCCTGATCGGCAAGCATCAGGCCCGCCGCCCGGCTGCTGTCAATGCGGTCGCCCAATCCCACACCGTCGGCCCAGCCGTCAAACTCTGTCCCGACCGTGACCGTCGGAAAGGCCGACAGGAAGGCTGACAACACAGGGTCGCACATCGACTTGTCGGTACGCGTTGCTGGCCGTTCTTCCGCCTTTGCGGCAATCAGGCGACCGATTGTCTGCATCTCCAGCATCGCGGCGCGCAATTGCACATCCAACGCAGTTAAACCAACCAGTTGTCCGGCACGCTGCAACCCGATCAGCATCAGGTTGTCGTCCAGCACACCAAGCAGATCATCCAACGGCTGCGTCTCTTCACCCATGCCGATCACCGTAAGAACCAAGTCGATGGTGTCGTTCGCAGCCTTTGTGAGCGCCAGACGCACCGCGCGCGACGATGTCAGCGGCATTTCCGCCGCATCGCCCGCCTGACGGCCCGTCATGCGCCGCAAGATCATCGAATGCATACTGTCGCTCATGGACCCGCCACAGGTTTATCAGCCTGCAGATTAACCAATCAGAGGTTACGGTTCTGCTAACGGTGACCCATCGCGTCAGGTTTTGGGAAGAACCACACGAAACGCCGTGCCATATTGCCCTGGCAGATAGCCGATCTCGCCACCCAGCCGGTGCATGATCTCGCGGCAGATCGCCAATCCCAGACCGGCACCACCCGCCTTTGATTGATCAATCACCCGCGAAAACTTCTCAAAGATCATCTGCTGATTTTCCGGCGAGATCCCGAAACCGTTGTCGATAAAATCGATATGATACACATCAGCTTTCTCTTTGACCGAAATCTTCAGTTTCGGCTTGTCGGCCGCACAGTATTTGCGGGCGTTGGCGATCAGATTGATAAACACCTGCCCCAAACGGTCCAGATCGGTGCTCAGGGTCACATTCTCGGATACGGGATCGCGCACAATATCAAGGTTCTCGCCCTGTACGCCAGAGGCGCGCACTGCCCGATCAAGCAAATCGCGCAACTGTCCGGTCTGTCGCTGCAAGGTCACCTGACCATTCTCGAGCACGGACAAATCCAGCAGATCATCCAGCAAACGGGTCAAACGAACAGCCTCTTCCTGAATGATCACAGCATAACGCGATTTGTCATCGGCCGCGATATCCGGGTTACCCAATATCTCGGAGAATGACCGGATCGAGGTCATCGGCGTGCGCAATTCATGGCTGATCTGGCTTAGAAATGCATCTTTCTGGATCGACAGCGCCGTCAGCTTTTCGTTGGCATCACGTAATGCGCGGGCCGTGCGCTCCTGTTCGGCCGATTTCGCCTCCAAACGGTTAGAATACTCCAATATCTGCGCTGCCTCATCCGCAACCGCAATCAGATCCTCAACCAGAACGCCACTACCGCCGATGATCTGGCCGATCATGGCGTGGGCCGTGGCCGCACCGACCGACCCCGACAGCTGACGCTCCAGCCGCTCAATGAATTCCGGTGTCACCTCGGGAAGATAACCAACCTTGCCTTGATGCTGCACTTCGCGCTGAAAGATGCCTTGCGCCTCATCACTGCCCAGGATCCGTTGCGCCATCACAAGCAAATCCTCCGCCCCCGCAGCCGCCGTTGTCCATGCCCGCGCGCCAGCGGACCGTTCGAGCACGTTGACAAACTGCGCACCCTGCAGACGTTCCAGGGGCGTTGGAAAGCTGACCAGCGATCCGATGATGAAAATAGAGGTATTCAGAAGCATCGACCACATCACGCTGTGCACCAGGGGGTCCATGCCGGATATGCCAAACAGGGCCTGCGGGCGGAGCCAATTGATGCCAAAAGGGCCCGCATCCATGACTGCTTGCGATATCACCGAATCAACACCAAAGCTGGGCAAGAACAGGGTCCAGACCCAGACCAACAAACCAATGACAAGGCCGAATGCGGCGCCAATGCGGGTGGCACCGCGCCAGAAGATGCCGCCAATCATCGCAGGCAGGATCTGCACCGCCCCTGCGAATGACACCAAACCAATCGCGGCAAGGGCCGTTCCGCCGCCCGAAAAGCGATAATAGAGAAACCCAAGGGCCAGTATACCTGCAATCGAAAGTCGCCGCGCCAGCAGGATGATCTGACGCACATCCCCGGACATCACAGCACCTTCCTGGTTCTGCAACCGAAACCACAGAGGCACAACGATATGGTTCGACACCATTGTCGCCAATGCGATGGTGGCAACAATGACCATTGATGTAGCTGACGAAAAACCACCCAGAAATGACAACATGGCAAGACCGTCGCGCCCTTCACTCAATGGCAAGGTCAACACAAACAAATCCGGATTGCTGCCTGCGGGCAAAAGATCCAGCCCGACAATCGCAATCGGCACGACAAACAGGCTCATCAAAAATAGATAAAGCGGGAATGCCCAAGTCGCGACGCGCAGATGACGCTCATCCGCATTTTCGACAACCAGCACCTGAAACATGCGGGGCAGGCACAGGAACGCCGCCGCCGACAGGAAAATCAATGTCGCCCAGCGCCCGCCCGACTGGTCCCACAAATCGACCGGTGATGCGTCAATACGATCCAGCATCGCACCGGCACCGCCTGCGATACCCCAGACCACAAACGCCCCCACGCCCACAAGGGCCACCAGTTTGACGACGGCCTCAACAGCAATGGCCATGACGATCCCGTGGTGACGTTCGTTGGCATCAAGGTTACGTGTGCCAAAAAGAACGGTAAAAACGGCTAGGCCGATAGCGACCCAGCCTGCGGTGGCGTTCAACTCTGACCGGCCCCATGTCTCGCCTGCGTTCTGGGCAAAAACCGAAAATGACAGGGTGACCGACTGCAATTGTAACGCAATATATGGGGTGGCTGCCACAACGCAGATCAGCGTGACAATCACGCCAAGTAACGTGGATTTGCCAAAGCGTGATGAAACAAGATCGGCAATCGACGTGATCCGCTGGGTGCGCCCAATGCGCACCAGACGGCGCAGGACCCACCACCAGCCGATCATCACCAGGGTTGGGCCAAGATAGATCGTGACAAACTCAAGCCCCGACCGGGCGGCATAGCCCACAGCGCCATAAAACGTCCAGGCGGTGCAATAGATACTCAGCGACAGCGTGTAGATGATCGGTGACTGAACCCAGTTGGCACGGCCTGTCGCCGCCCGGCGCTCCGCCAGAAAGGCCACCAAAAAGAGCATGACAACATAAGCCAGTGAGACTGCAACAAGAACATTGAACGCAAACATCAGGCAGCGTCATCCTTGCTGTCGAATGTGGTCTCATCATCCGGACGCAGCAGATGTGAAATGATCGCCGCCAGAAGGATCAGCAGGACCCAAACGCCAAAAAGATATATGGTCGCCGCCGCGTTCGCGTTTTCAGCCCCTTCTGAATGGGGCCACAACAGCGGTATGGCCCACAGGATCATACCAAGGATCGGCAGCAAACGGGCCGCATCACGCAGGCGGCGCTGGCGATAGCTCGCCCGTTCCAGAAAAATGTCCGGCTTTGGCGGCCCGCTCATGCCTCCATCAGGCTGCGGACATGATCGCGCACCTCTGTGTTCGAGAACGGTTTGGTCATGAAGTGATTGGCTCCCAGACGCGCTGCCAATTCGCGGTCTTTCGCTTGACCCCTTGCGGTCAGCATCATCACCGGAATCGCCTTGGTCGGTTCATTCGCACGCAGGTCGCGAAGAATATCAAACCCGCTTCGCCCCGGCAGCATGACATCCAGAATGATCAGATGTGGCGGCAACGCATTCACCTTGTCCATGGCCGTGGTGCCATCCTCATGCGTGTGAACGGTCCATCCATCGCGGGACAGAATGAAACTGATCGCCTCAATGATATTTGGCTCATCCTCGATCAGAAGGACACGTTTGCCCATCTCATCTTCCCTCCCTCAACACAACGCGGCCCTCCAACCGTCTGATCGACTATCGCGGCAATTGGGTGATGTGTCAAAGACTGCCATGTACACCGACACCGGCAATCGCTGGCTCACGGCGGCTGGCGCAATCGGGGCGCGGACAAATGCGGCAGGATACACCGACCGGCAAAACCGCCGCGTCAGAGGTCGGCTGATCAGGGATCACCAGCATCGTACTTTGCAGCGCTGGAGGTGCATCAAACTGTGGCACACCGACCGGTTCGGCCACGGCATAGCACAACATGCGGTTCACGACGGGTCCAGGCATCGCCACCTCGGCGCGCACCGGTTGGGCGGGCCGGGCAAACGCCCCGAATATCGGCCAAAGCGGGCAACCGCCGCCGAACCTTGGTATCGTGAAACCGGGTACCGATTTCAGAAACGTCAATGTGCCTGTTGCATCGCACACGGCAAGACCCATGGGCGGATGTCCATCCCCGGCAGACAGGGTCGACAAACGGCGCAGCACAGCGGCGAAAGAAACGTCGAACTGGCCAGCGATCCGAACCGGATCATACCCGGTTCTGGCGCAGGCCTCCTCGAAGGCCGGGCGTGGCAAGGCAGCAGCATCCGCCTGATAAACCGCCCCGACCGTACGCAGAAGCTTGGATGCGGACGGTGGTAACTCAGCTGCGGCGACAATATCCTCAAGATCGGCGCCGTTCGCCTCAAGATCAGCAAAGCGATGATCCTGCTGCGCGAGATAGGCCTCCACCTGCTCAATTGGCGTCGCAGGGCCAGCGGCATCTGCCTGCGGCGCCTCCAGATAGGCGATCAATGCCTCGCTGCTGGATGCCAGACGCACACTGTCATCATGAATATTGCGATGAAAGCGGCCTTGCCAATCCGCGTCCAAGGCCTCTTGCCCCACAAGGATCGAAGCGGTCGAACGGATCGCCGTCACCGCTGAAATGACGTCGTGCAATGAGGCCGCCAGTTGTGGATCATAAGCCATACGATCACTCAGGGTCTGAACCCGCTCTTCCAGCGTTGCGATGCGTCGGGCTTGTGCGGCGATCAAACCACTCCAGCCGGGATATCGGGCAGCAAACTCTTCAGCCCGGGCAACCTCGGCGGTTTCGCCGAAACTGGCCGCTGCGGCACGCATTTGATCCAGCAGGTTGCTTTCGGCACCTTCGGTCAGCAATGCCGGATCAACATCCAGCACACGGGCGATATCGCCCAGCAGCTTGCCGGCTATTCTGCGGCGATTGTGTTCGATCAGGTTCAGATAAGACGGTGAAATCCCGACAGCCTCTGCCAATGATACCTGGCGCACTCCCTGATCCAGTCGCCTTTCGCGTATGCGCGAACCGGTCAGACGGCGGGCCGACATGGGAATTCCTCCAAGGGTATCAATCGCCTTTTGAAGATCAGGATAGCGATTTTACATTGTTTACCATGCAATTCTAAGAAGGTTTACAAGAATGTCCATTGTCAGCAATGGCTTGCTGGTCGCTTTGCCAACCGTCCAGGCGGCAAGTGCGCAGCAACCTGCGGGGCGAACCCGCACAACTGCGCAAAGCAAGACGCCACGTTCGCTCACGGGATCCTGCCGATCTCATGGGGCGGTTCGGGTGTATGCACCCCCGCCGCAATGACTGGCGACCCGCAAGATTGGGCGCGTTTACCTTAAAATCGCGATATCTGCCGTTTCAGAATTAAAGCTTTGGTAAGACGGCAAGGCGATTCTATCAGCGTCAGATTCTCGCTTTTCGGAGCTTCATACCATGGATACAACACTCGCTCTTCCGCCCAAGAACGTTGCAACTGTCGCTTATGTTCCCGAACAGATGCGGGTTCAGGACCGCAAGGTTCCGGTTGTCAAAGAAGTGGATCGCGGTGCGACCCTGCCCTCTGACAAGGTGTTCGTCGCCCAGGTGGTCAACGCCCGTCTGTCAGGTACGGAGTTTCCGGAAAACCCTGGCGAAATCGCGCCGCCAGAGCGCACATTGCGGCCCTACAGCGTGCCCATGCTGCCATTCGACAAGGAAGAACCCGAGGTCGAGGTGAAGGATGACGGCACCGTCGACGCAGCAACGCCTGCGGACGCGCAGATTATGCAGCCTGAACAGCAAGTAGCGGCGATTGAAGATGATGTGGTGCCGATGGCCCAGCCAACAGCGGATCAACCCACCACAAATGACAGTCCGGTGACCGAAGAACCTGAGAAGTAACGCCTCATTCATTTTCAAACCTCTGCCGCTTCCCACCCCCGCAGGCTTGCCCTATAAGCTTTTCAAAGGCGTGTGACGCAACGTCGCGCGAACGCCGCTAATATGGGCAACGGGCCGAGGACAGAATGAGTAATAAAACCTCTCACGACAGCGATGTCAGCTTTATTCAGGCACTGGCAGAGCTGCTGCGCGAAAACGACCTGACAGAATTACAGGTAAAACGGGAATATGGCGACAACGACAGCCTGAACGTCCGGGTCAGTCGGCAAACGCAAACCGTTGTGCAGGCCAGCGTCCCCGCAGCACCTGCCGCGCCCGCCCCCGCGACAACGGCATCCTCCGCCTCTGATCCGACGCCTGCGGCATCTGACGCCGCGGACCCCGCCAGCCATCCGGGTGCAGTGACTTCGCCCATGGTCGGCACGGTGTACATGGCCCCTGAACCGGGCGCCGCCCCATTTGTCAGCGTCGGCGCCAGCATCAGCGAAGGCGATACACTGCTGATCATCGAAGCGATGAAAACCATGAACCACATCCCCGCCCCGAAGGCCGGGACCATCAAGCGCATTCTTGTCGAAGATGGCGGCCCTGTCGAATTCGGCGCACCTCTTGTGATCATCGAATAGGGCGCACCCATGTTCGATAAAATCCTTATCGCGAACCGGGGCGAAATCGCCTTGCGAGTCGTTCGGGCCTGCCGGGAAATGGGCGTCAAATCCGTGGCCGTGCATTCGACGGCCGACAGCGACGCGATGCATGTGCGCATGGCGGACGAGGCGATCTGCATCGGCCCGCCCTCCTCGGCGCAAAGCTACCTGTCATTCCCCGCCATCATTTCCGCATGCGAAATCACCGGCGCACAGGCGATCCATCCGGGCTACGGGTTCCTGTCAGAAAACGCAGCCTTCGTGCAGGTTGTCGAAGATCACGACATCACCTTCATAGGCCCCACCGCCGAACATATCCGGATCATGGGGGACAAGATCACCGCCAAGGATACGATGAAGGAACTGGGCGTGCCATGTGTACCCGGCTCCGACGGCGGCGTGCCCACTTTGGATGATGCAAAGCGCATTGGCGAAGAAGTCGGTTATCCGGTGATCATCAAGGCAACTGCCGGTGGCGGTGGACGCGGCATGAAAGTGGCCAAAACCGCCGCTGACATGGAAAAGGCCTTCATGTCAGCCCGCGCCGAAGGCAAGGCTGCGTTCGGCAATGACGAAGTCTATATCGAAAAATACCTGACCACACCGCGGCACATCGAAATTCAGGTCTTTGGGGACGGCAAGGGGAACGCGGTCCATCTTGGCGAACGCGATTGTTCACTGCAACGGCGGCACCAGAAAGTATTCGAAGAGGCCCCCGGCCCCTGCATCACACCTGAACTGCGCGCCAGAATAGGCAAGGTCTGCGCGGATGCGGTCGCCAAGATCAACTATATCGGTGCCGGAACCATCGAATTCCTGTTCGAAAACGATGAATTCTACTTCATCGAAATGAACACTCGCCTGCAGGTCGAACACCCCGTGACCGAAGCGATCTTTGGCGTGGACCTCGTGCGCGAACAATTGCGGGTCGCTTCCGGTCTGCCAATGTCAATCACTCAGGATGATCTGCAGATCAACGGTCATGCGATCGAGGTACGGATCAACGCTGAAAAACTGCCTAGCTTCTCCCCCTGCCCCGGCACCATCACCCAGTATCACGCCCCCGGCGGCCTTGGGGTGCGGATGGATTCGGCACTTTACGACGGCTATCGGATCCCACCCTACTACGACAGCCTGATCGGCAAACTGATCGTGCATGGGCGCGACCGGCCTGAAGCGCTGGCGCGACTGGCGCGGGCCTTGGGTGAACTTATCGTCGATGGGGTCGATACCACCATCCCACTGTTCCACGCTCTGCTCGCTGAAGAGGCTGTGCAGACCGGTGACTACAACATCCACTGGCTGGAACATTGGCTTGAGCAAAACCTCGGCTAGGCCGATGCGGGATGATGAGCCGATCCTGACGCCAGACCTGCTGCTGCAGGCCTACACGGTCGGTGTGTTTCCCATGTCCGAAGGGCGGCATGACCCGGATGTGTTCTGGGTTGACCCCAAGCGTCGCGGGGTGATCCCTTTGGATGGTTTTCGGATCTCACGCAGTCTGGCGCGCACGATGCGGCGCGGACCGTACATGGTCACTGTGGATGCAGCCTTCGATGACACGGTGCAGGGCTGCGCCGACAGGGACGAAACCTGGATCAACGACACGATCTTTGGCCTATACCGCGCGCTATTCCTGCGCGGTGCCGCCCATTCAGTTGAGGTGTGGGAGGACACAAATCTCGTCGGCGGGGTCTACGGTGTGACCATCGGCAGCGCATTCTTCGGGGAAAGCATGTTCAGCCGCACCACGGACGCGTCAAAAGTCGCGCTTGCCTATCTGGTGGACCGGCTGCGATTGGGTGGGTTTACCCTATTCGACACACAGTTCATTACTCCGCATCTGGCCAGCTTGGGGGCCATCGAAATCAGCCGGGCTGACTACCGCAAGCAGCTGGCCGCGGCGATCCGGACAGATGCGTCATTCGCGGCACCCGGGCCGGTGCCACCCGCTCAGGATGTCATACAGCGCAACACCCAAACGTCATAACGGGGGTGATCCATGGCATGTAGTGCAGGCGCCGACGCCAACATCCAGCCTGAAAATGCGGGTTCGGGCTCGGCCTGATAAAAGACGTCCAACGCGGCATAGGCATCACCTGACGGGTTATCCGCCGGATAGCGGCACGCATTCAACGTCACCCGCAAATAGCCCAACTGCCCGGTTTCACCGCGGCGCAGCGACATATCCGTGACCACGCCGGTCAACTTGTCCAGCACCCTCAGATCACCACCCGGCGCATCCGCAACCTGTTGGGCAGACGCAGGTCCAGCCAGCGCCAAAAAAGTCAAAGCAGCAAAAAGAAAACCACGCATAGGATCAATCCTATTCCGGTGACCACGCCTCATAATCGGACCGCTCCGCCGGGGCCGATTTGCGAATGGAGCCGGCGGGCGCATAGGCCGCCATCGTGCCGGTCAGGTTTTCCTGATGCGGCTTTTCCCAGTCCTTGCGCTTCAATGCAGCCTCAGTCGGGGGCTGGTCCCATGTGTGATGCAGCCAGCCATGCCATTCCGGGCTGACACGCGATGCCTCGTTATCCCCGTTGTAGATCACCCAACGGCGGCTGTCGTCGGCGTTGCGATAATAGACGTTGCCCTCAGCATCCTCGCCCACCTTCTGGCCTTTGCGGCTGGTCCACAATTGGGTGCCATAAGACTGACCATCCCACCATGTGAAGATGCGTTTGATGTTATGACCAAGGCCCATATGCCGTCTCCATTCTCGTTGGGTCTGTCATGCACGAAAGGTACAGGAAGGTCCAGTAGGCTCAGGGCACGCGGGCCGTCACCTCAATCTCGATCTTCATCTCGGGGTTCTGCAACCCTGCCGAAATCATCGTCGCCGCCGGGCGCGCAGTGGCAAAGATTTCAGACGTGATCGGCCAGCAGGCAGGCCACTCGTCCACATCCGGCACAATGTAATTGACACGCACAACATGGTCGAGCCCGCTACCCGCCTCTTCCAGGGCCTTGGCGATCGTGCCCAGCGCATTGCGGCACTGATCCACGATGCTCTCGGGCATTGTCATCGTCGCATAATCGTACCCGGTCGTGCCCGCCACAAACACCCAGCCATCCGCCACAACAGCACGGCTATAGCCGATCTGTGCCTCAAAAGGCGAACCAGTTGAGATATGGCGGACGGTCACGGCAATCAGCTCGCCGTTGCAGGGGCTTTCTTGTTGCCTTTATCGTGGATCATCAGAGGGGCAACATCAGATGTCACAGCCTCTTCATTGACCACCACTTCGGTCACGGTATCCATACCGGGCAGGTCAAACATGGTATCCAGCAGGATATCTTCCATGATCGAGCGGAGGCCACGGGCACCCGTCTTGCGCTCGATCGCCCGTTTGGCAATAGCGGCCAGAGAATCATCGGTGAAGGTGAGCTTGGTATCTTCCAGCTCGAACAGGCGCTGATACTGCTTGACCAACGCATTTTTCGGCTGGGTCAGGATCGTGATCAGCGCATCTTCATCCAGATCAGTCAGCGTCGCAATCACCGGCAATCGACCCACGAATTCAGGGATCAAGCCGTATTTCAGCAGGTCTTCAGGCTCCAGATCCTGGAACACTTCACCAATTCCGCGATCATCATTGTCTTTGACATCAGCACCAAAGCCCATGCCGGACCCTTTGCCGCGCTGGCCGATGATCTTGTCCAGACCAGCAAATGCGCCACCACAGATAAACAGGATATTCGTCGTATCGACCTGCAGAAACTCCTGCTGCGGATGCTTGCGGCCACCTTGCGGGGGCACAGACGCAACCGTGCCTTCCATGATCTTCAGCAAGGCCTGCTGTACACCCTCACCCGATACGTCACGGGTGATCGACGGATTGTCGGACTTGCGGGTGATCTTGTCGACCTCATCAATATAGACAATGCCACGCTGGGCGCGCTCGACGTTGTATTCAGACGCCTGCAGCAGCTTCAGGATGATATTTTCAACATCCTCGCCCACATAACCGGCTTCGGTCAGCGTCGTGGCGTCGGCCATGGTAAACGGCACATCCAGAATACGGGCCAGTGTCTGCGCCAACAGGGTCTTGCCGCAACCGGTGGGACCGATCAGCATGATGTTGGATTTCGCCAGTTCAATATCCGACTTATCGGCATGGTTCAGGCGTTTGTAGTGGTTGTGAACCGCCACGGACAGCACGCGCTTGGCATGCATCTGGCCAATCACGTAATCATCCAGAACCTGACAGATTTCGGTCGGGGTCGGCACACCGTCGCCAGCCTTCAGACCGGCGGATTTGGTTTCCTCGCGAATGATATCCATGCACAGCTCAACGCATTCATCACAGATGAACACGGTCGGCCCGGCAATCAACTTGCGCACCTCATGCTGGCTCTTGCCACAAAAACTGCAATAGAGCGTGTTCTTGCTATCGCCACCGGATGTATTCGCCATCTCAAACCTCTTGGCCGCTCGGCCGCTCAAATAGAATTCGGGCTGCCCCCGGTCCCAACACTAGGACAGCCCGCCAAGGTCCACAATGTCAAAATGACCATGCGCACGGTCAAGTTAACAAGGTCTTTACGGTGCGGCGGCTTTCCGCAAAGTCAGCACAACGATATGGCCATGTGGCAACACATCGCCAAACCGTTACGCCATCGCAGCTACGGCCTTAATCGTCCGACTTTTCGCGGTTTTCGACAATCTCGTCGATCAGACCCCAATCCTTGGCCTCATCAGGCGACATGAAATTGTCACGCTCCAGCGCTGTTTCCACCTTTTTCAAGGTTTGACCGGTATGCTTGACATAAATCTCGTTCAGCCGGTCCTTCAGCTTCTGGGTCTCCTGGGCATGGATCATGATATCGGTCGCCTGCCCCTGATACCCCCCGGATGGCTGGTGAACCATCACACGGGAATTGGGCAGAGAAAAGCGCATGCCGGGGTGGCCGGCCGTCAACAACAACGACCCCATGGATGCCGCCTGCCCGATCACCAGGGTCGACACTTTCGGTTTGATATACTGCATCGTGTCATAGATCGACAGGCCCGAGGTCACGACACCACCGGGGCTGTTGATATACATGCTGATCTCTTTCTTGGGGTTTTCGGCCTCAAGATGCAAAAGCTGGGCAACAACCAACTGACTCATCCCGTCATGAACAGGACCATTCAGGAACACGATACGTTCCTTCAGCAGGCGGGAAAAAATGTCATAGGCACGCTCCCCCCGCGCGGTCTGTTCAACGACCATTGGGACAAGGTTCATATAGGTCTCGACGGGGTCTTGCATATTTACTGCCTCACTGTTGGACGGTTCTGTCCTACTTCTAAAATCCTGACAGAGTCTTAGTGTTGGGTGTCAGGGGCTTCAAGGGTCGCATGGCATGATTGACAAATCGTAAGCGATGACTTACGGTAAGTCATGAATTACGAAGATGCAATAGTCGCCCTCGCTGATCCCACACGACGCACCATTATCGACAAGCTGCGTGGTGGCGGGTTGCCGGTTGGGGCCATCGCCGAGGGTCTGCCTGTCAGCCGACCGGCGGTCAGCCAGCATTTGCGCGTGTTGTCCGATGCGGGCCTGCTGCACGTCACGCCAAAAGGAAACAAACGGCTCTACAGCATTGCCCCCGAAGGTGTGGACAGTCTGCGCCGATACCTCGACAGCCTGTGGGATGATGCGCTCGCCGCCTTCGCCCGCGCCGCCGAAGACCAAGCCAAAGGAAAAACTGATGAATGATCCAATCAACAAATCCGTTACCGTACCCCTGACCGCGGCGGAGGCATTCGCGCTCTTCACCGACGGGATCGACAAATGGTGGCCGGGTCAGACGCATTCGGTTTCTGCCAGCCAGAAAAAGACACCAAAGAAGGTTCATTTCGATACCCATAAGGACGGCAAAATCACCGAACTGACGGAAGACGGCGAAACCCATATCTGGGGCAAAATCCTCGCCTATGACCCCGGCAAATACCTCGCCTTCACCTGGTTCCCGGGCAAGACAGAGGACGAGGCAACCGTTGTCACCGTCAGCTTCCAGCAAACCGAAACAGGCACGCAATGCGACCTGACCCATGGGGGTTTCGACATCCTCGGCGATCTGGCCGATGCCGTCAGCAGTAGCTACCTCACTGGCTGGGATCTGGTCTTGGGCAGCTACTGCACCGCAGCAAAACAGCCCGCCTTGGCGTAAGACGGGTTGTCGAAATCAAATACGCCGCGTCAGTTCTAATTCGGCGCGTCTGATGTGAATTGCGGAATCGCCCGGTCAGAGGCCGGGGTCGGCTCGATATCAACCCAGTTGGTCTCTGCCAGATTGATATTGGCCGGAATATCCTCTTCCCAGAACCCAACCACGTTCTTGGTGATGTTCAGATAAAGCTTGTCATCCACAATCCGCCACAGGTTGGGATTGCCGGGAACCTTGCCACCTTTGGAAACACCATAGGCACAATGGCCATCGTATTGCGGGACGTAAGCCGCTGGATCAGCCAGAAACCGATCCCGGTTTTCCTCGGTCGCAAAGGCGAACATGGCGCCATTATACTCCGCCGTGATGCTCGACAATCCGGGCACGGCGGCAGGCTGCGATTGCCCCACAGGGCTCTGCTCCAGATCGAAATAGGCAACAACATCATAGCCCGAAACGGCAAAACCCGTCGGGTCAAGATACTGATCACCGGCAAAGGCAACGCCGGGCAGCATGACCACCGCAGCGATAAATGAACGAAAACGACGCATGAGAAACCCCTTTTTGCAAGTTGGTGATATCTCGTATCCCGCACCATGCATCGCCGATAGCCCCGCTAACGCGCAGTTGATCAGGGGTGAGGGTCGCGTGTTTTTCTTGCGCACAGAAACCCGGTCGGCTCGCTTGAAAGCAGCAGAGCGCGCTTTACTTGGCTTAATATGTTTGAGCCTACCTACACCGCCGCCCTGCAACGCCTGCAGGATTTCGTCCCGCATGCCGGTCGGGACTACGCCGCCAAACGCAATTACGACGATACGGCAGGTGTCTCGACCCTCTCACCCTATATCCGCCACCGGATCATCACCGAAGAGGACGTGCTGCGCGCCACACTCCGCCGCCACTCACCCGCTGCGGCTGAGAAGTTCATACAAGAGTTCTATTGGCGCACCTATTGGAAAGGCTGGCTGGAAATGCGGCCCGGCGTCTGGAAGGCCTACAAGACCGACCTGAACGCAGCACTGAACCGGATCCGCACCGAAAGCGGGCTCCGCCAGAATTGGGAAGCAGCCTGCAAAGGCGACACCGGGATCGATTGTTTTGACCATTGGGCGAACCAACTCGCCGATACCGGCTACCTGCACAATCACGCGCGCATGTGGTTTGCCTCGATCTGGATTTTCACCTTGCGGCTGCCCTGGACCCTGGGCGCTGATTTCTTCCTGCGGCACCTTATCGACGGCGACCCGGCCTCGAACACGCTGTCATGGCGCTGGGTCGGCGGCCTGCAAACCATTGGCAAAACCTACTTCGCCCGTCCGGACAATATCGCCAAATATACCGAAGGGCGGTTCAAACCGACGGGGCTCGCCACACATGCCGCCCCGCTTGATGGACCGCCGCATCCCGAACGCGGCCCGCTGCCAGCCAGCGACACTCTCGACCCCAAGCTGCGCACCGGACTTCTGATCACCGAAGAAGACCTGAGCGTGGGCTGGCTCTGCGATCAGGTCAGGCCCGTCGCCACCGCGACAGTGCAAACAACGGCCCATCGCAGCCCGCTGAGCGTCGCGCCAATAGTCACCGATTTCGTCGGAAACGCGATCACGGATTGCATGACCCGCTTCGCCGACAAGCTGGGGCCGGTCACCAAGCAAACGCCAGATACCCTGTCCGACTGGGCCCATGCCAACAACCTCGATCAGATCGTGACCAGCTACATGCCCACAGGACCAACCGCCGACGCGCTGGCCGGGCAGCCATTACGGCAGATCATTCGCCCCTATGACAGTTCTGCCTGGCCATACGCGACCCACGGTTTTTTCAAGTTCAAGGAGAAAATCCCCAAACTCATCGGCGAAATACGCGGTCTCAGCATCGCCTGATCCGCATCTTCTTTCTTCCTCAAACACTCCCGCCGGAGGCATCCGACCGTTGCCGCAGGCGTGGAAAGCGGATAAACTGAACCAAACCGTTCACTTAAAGCATGAGGTCCCACATGCCGACGACGCTCACCATCAACGGAAATGACCAGACCATCGACCTGCCCGATGACGTGCCCCTTCTGTGGGTCCTGCGCGACGAGGTTGGACTGACCGGAACGAAATTCGGCTGCGGCGTGGCCGCCTGCGGCGCCTGCACCGTGCATATTGACGGGGAGGCCGTGCGCTCTTGCCAGGTCGCTCTCGCCGATGTCTGGGGTGAGGTGACAACCATCGAAGGGCTCGGCACACCCGACAACATGGCCACGATCCAGCAGGCCTGGGTCGATCATCAGGTCGCCCAATGCGGCTATTGCCAGTCCGGTCAGATCATGAGCGCGGCGGCCCTTCTGGCGCAAACGCCGAACCCAACTGATCAGGACATCGACGATGCCATGCAGGGCAACCTTTGCCGCTGCGGCACCTACCCCCGCATCCGGGCCGCCATCAAAGACGCCGCCCAGCGCATTCAGGAGGCGTAAACCATGGCCAGCATCGGAAAAATCGCCCGCCGCACATTCCTTGTCGGTGTCGCCGCCATCGCCGGTGGCGCTGCCTTCGGGGTCTACATGGTCCGCAAGGATGCCCCCAATCCGCTCGTCGCCGGTGACGGTGAGGCAACGCTGAACCCCTACATCCTGATCAATCAGGACGGGGTCACCATCATCGCGCCCCGCGCCGAAATGGGGCAAGGCGTGCACACCACCCTCGCCGCCCTTGTTGCCGAAGAACTCGACGTCGCATGGGACGATATCACCGTGCTGCACGGCCCCCCCGCGCAGGCCTATTACAATCAGGCGCTGCTCGGCCTCGCCCTGCCCTTCCACCACTACGCCGACAGCGATTTCCAGCATAACCTGCGCAAAAACGTCGGCATGGTCGGCAAACTTCTGAACCTGCAGGTCACCGGCGGTTCGACCTCAATCAAAGACGCCTATGACAGGATGCGACACGCCGGGGCCTCCGCCCGCGAGGCGCTGAAACTCGCCGCCGCCAAGCAACTCGGCGTCGATGTCGCCACGCTGCGCACCGAAAACAGCAAGGTCATCGCGCCCGACGGCACAGAAATCGCGTATACCGATCTTGCCATGGCCGTGCGCGACATCAACCCGCCGGATGTTGACCTGCGCGCCAAATCCACCTGGAAATACCTCGGCACATCCATGCCCCGCACCGACATGGTCGCCAAATCCACCGGCACGGCCCACTACGCCGCCGACACCAAACTCGACGGCCTGAAATACGCCACCGTCCGCATGAACCCACGCCGGTCCGGCATGATCAGCTACGATGACAGCGCCGCCCGCGACATGCCCGGGGTTGAGGCCATAATCGACCTCGGCGACGGGATCGGCGTGGTCGCCAGCAACACATGGCTCGCCATGCAGGCCGCCGAGGCAGTCGAAATCGAATGGGAACCGGCCAGCTACCCCGCCGATACCGACGGGTTGATGGCCGCCACCCGCGCCGCCTTCGACCTTGAACCCAATTCAACAACCCGCGACGACGGTGATGTCACAGCCACCGTCGAAGGCACTGAAATCACAGCCGAATATATCGTCCCCTACCTCGCCCACGCGACGATGGAGCCGATGAACGCCACCGCCCTCTACACCGGCGACGCGCTCGAAGTCTGGTCCGGCAACCAGGCCCCCGTCATCGTCCGCGACAAATGCGCAGAGGCCGTGGGGCTCGATCCCGAACAGGTCACACTGCACACGACAATGCTCGGCGGCGGCTTCGGACGTCGCGGCGAATACGACTTTTCCGTACCCGCCGCAAAAATCGCGGCAGCCCTGCCCGGCACCCCCATCCGCATGACCTGGAGCCGGGAAGAGGACATGCGCCACGACTTTTACCGCCCCGCCGCCATGGCGCAATTCCGGGGCGTGGTGCGCGACGGTAAGGCACAACTGGTTGATGGCAAGATCGCCGCGCAATCGGTCACCCACACCTCCTCCATGCGGCTTGTGGGTCAGGTTCCGCCCGGCCCCGACAGGGGCCATGTGGAAGGTGCCGCCGACCAGCCCTACGCCATCCCCAATTTCCGCATCACCGGGCATCTGGCCGACCTGACCGTGCCGCTCGGTTTCTGGCGGTCCGTCGGCAACTCCCATAACGGTTTCTTCTTCGACACCTTCATCGATGAAATGGCGCATGCCGCTGGCGCCGATCCCCTGCAATTCCGGCTCGACATGGCCCGCGCCGAACACGCACCCTCGGCGGGCGTGATCGAAGCCGTGGGCGAAATGTCGAACTGGGGCAGCGACAAGCCCGCGAATATCGGGCGCGGCATCGGCTTCACCTATTCCTTCGGAACGCCAACGGCCGAAGTGGTCGAGGTCGAAGACACCGGCAACGGCATCCGCATCAACAAATGCTGGATCGCGTGCGACGTAGGCACCGCGCTCGACCCCAGCATTATCGAGGCACAGATGGTGTCCGGCGCGGTTTACGGATTCTCTGGCGCGATGCAGGGTGAGGTAACGTTCAGCGATGGCGCGGCAGAGCAGTACAATTTCTACGACTACGACGCGCTGCGCATGCACAACACGCCCGCATTCGAGGTCCGCATTCTTGAGACGAACCCCCATATGGGCGGCGTCGGCGAACCCGGCACACCGCCTTCGATGCCCGCCCTCGGCAACGCGCTCTTCGATCTGACCGGCACGCGGGCACGGGAATTGCCGCTGATCAAGACGTTCGATCTGATCCTGTAGGGGCCAGGCAAACCAACAAAGGACGGTCGTTGGGTATCAAAGCCCGGCGGCCCCATTCTCCAACCATGTGCGGTCCTCTGGCGCCAGATGTGCATCCATCATGGCGTCATAGGCCGCAACCTCTTCATCGGTCAGCCTGCCGCGCCATTGTCCGCTGCTGCCACTGTGAAAGAACGCGGCATCCGATTTGTAAAACCCGGTCCCGCCGCCGGGGGCATAGCTGTCCGCCTTCTGCTTCATATTATCAAAAGTTGCAGCCTCTATCAGTCGCTCCATGACCGCCGCAGGATGTGAGATTCCCAGCAACGCCGCCACTTTGGCAAACACCCCTGCCAAATCCCGCGTCATATCCGCATAATGGAAAAGCGACACATTGGGTCGGACAGACAAGGCCTTGGCCACCGTGTAATGCCGCAAGATATGGGCGAGCGGCGCTGCATCACAGTCATCCCCATCTGCCGCGCCCTTCAAAAAGCGGCGAAATGTCGTGCCGCCCGCATCATCCCTTGGGTACCGGTCATCAAACAACGGCACAGAGATGTTTTGCACATGGTTCCTGAACGAAAAATGCGCATCAAGCGGGTGCCGGAACACGCAAATATACTGCGCATGATCATCCAATGGCAGACCGTCCATCGGCGTATGGCTTTTCATGCTGCGACGATGGGGCATGGCCTCAAGCCTGTCAGCCACCTCTGAAATCTCGCGAAAACGGATATCGACCCAAGGCATCTTCAACGACAACTCCGTCTCGACATGCGGATCGCCGGACAGCAAAAGCGCCACGATTGTCTGCATCCAGGTCGTGCCGCATTTGGGCGGCGTCACAACGATCACATCGTCCGGGCGGATGTTGATCCGATCCCAACGCCTGTTGTCAGTCAGGGGACCAAGGTAAAGCTTTCGATGCGTCATATCCGGCATCCTCCCGCATGTGGATGAGGTCAGAAAATGTGGACTGCCCGCAGAACAAAACGAAAAAGTCTCATAGCCCCGGAAGCCCTAGGCGCGATCTTCAAACCGCAGGCTTACAGCCAGGTCCTGTAATCACTCACCAGCAAATGCGTCGGCGCCACATCTTCCTCAACCTCCGCAAACCGGCCAATCGGCTCGCGAAAAACGTTGTCGGTCTCATCATCATTCACAGTCGACACTTCACCAATCAGCACATCACCCCCCTCGCCCCAAAATGCATGCCAGTCGCCAGGCATCAGGGTGACACTCTCGCCCGGTGCAAACCGCAGTTTCTCGCCCGGCGCAAACTCCCGCCGGATACCGTCACACATAACAACACCACCTGCCGTCTCATCAAAATTCCCGTCCGGGTCAGAGCCATAAAGCTGCACCACCAGCGTCGCCCCACCGCGGTTGATGATATCCTCGGCCTTGATCACATGGGTATGCATCGGCGACAGCTGATCCTGCTTTGAAATCAACAGCTTCTCGGCATAGCACATACCCCCGCCTCGCTGCAGATCCGCCAATCGGCCATTGCGCAGAGTGAACAGAAACAACCCCATCTCGTCATAACGACCGGCACCATAATCGGTGATGTCCCAGCCGCAGCGGGCATCAATCACAGCACGCGCGTCATCGGCCCGCGCCTTGAATGCCTCCGGCGTCCAATAGGCGAAAGGCGGCAGCACAAAACCGTAAGAGCGGATCATCTCATCCGCCTCAGCTATGATCTCATTGATGCGGGATCGTTTCATCACCTGCTCCGTAATCGTTTACGGAACAGTGCAGCAATCCTCAACGACTTACAAGGAGCAGATGTGCCCGGCGGAACTCAGGTGCCCAGCCAATTGTCCAGGGTGCTTTTCAACGCGGCCCAATCCGTCATTTCTTTGTCCACATGCGGGTCAACATCCTCACCCTTCTGCGATGCAATCCAGCGCATGGCCCAGGATTTGAAGAAATCATACTCGGTAAACCGGAACGCCCCCGCGACATGGAACAACTTGGGAGGCGACCAGCCGGTCTTTGATGCAAACCGGGCGACGCATTCCTTCAGCCCGTCCCAATCTTCGGCATCGTCACCGGCAGCGGCAAGCGAGACCGACATGAACGCCGCATTCATCCCGTTCAGCTTTTCCGCCTGCCGCTTGGCAAACTTGACCAGCGGTTTCTGATAACGCCCCGCATGCACCGACCCGGCCACCAAGGCCGCATCAAACCGGCCCAGATCCACATCCTTTGCATCTCCGGCCCCCAGAATCTCGACCGAATGGCTTTGTTCCATCATGTGGTCGGCGCAGAACTGGGCAATCTTGCGTGTCTGCCCCTCGGTCGAGGCATAGACGATCAGTATCTTCATCAGCGGTCTCCTCTTGATCCGCTGACAAAATGCCTGAACCCGCAAGTGGGCCATTGATCCAGATCATTGGGGCCGAAATTGCAGGGTCACGCAACGCACGCGCCATTAATCACCGCAAATGTGGCTCAGGGGTCCGACGCAAGTCCGACGTTTTGCCGACGCGATGCCGACCGGCCAAATCGGCCCGATCCCCAGTGTTTACAAATGATTCGTAAAAATAGGGGCCACGGCCGTACGGTGCCCCTGCCGCAACACCACCGCGCGTTGCTAACCCGCTTTGCGCAACGCCCCCGACGCCCAAGCACGGCATGCATCACCAAACGCCTCGAACAGCGGGCGTGACACCGGGTCATCGGCCGCGTTCCACTCCGGATGCCATTGCACCGAAAGGGTAAAACCGGGCGCATCCGCGATATAGATCGCCTCCGGCGTCCCATCCGGTGCATGACCATCAATGACAATACGCGCCCCCGGCGTCTTGATCCCCTGCCCATGCAACGTGTTGGTCATCACCTCGCGGGGCCCCATCAGACGATGAAACACACCGCCTTCTGAAAACGTCACAGCATGGCGCAGTTCAAACTTCTCGGCCAATGTGCCCTCTGGCGGCATGCGGTGATTATCGCGGCCCGGCAGGTCACGAATTTCTGGGTACAGTGTTCCACCCATCGCGACGTTAACCTCCTGAAATCCACGACAAATCCCGAAAATCGGCTGACCTCGCGCCACGCAGGCGCGGATCAGCGGCAACGCAATCCGGTCACGGTCGCGATCAAACGCACCGTGGGCATCCGTCTCTTCTTCACCATACTCCTCAGGATGCACATTGGGGCGACCGCCGGTGAACAAAAAACCGTCACAAACAGCCATCAGCTCGTCCACCGCCACCACACCGGGATCAGAGGGTACGATCATCGGCACCGCACCCGCAACCTGTGATACCGCATGCGTATTCATCTGTCCGGCAGCATGGGCCGGATACTCATCATTGATCAGATAGCTGTTGCCGATAATGCCGATCACAGGCCGGGACATGAAAACTCCATTCAGATTTAACCCGTATTACAGCCAAATCAGGCGCAACGAAAGACAGCGGATGCGCACAACACTGTTGACAGGGCTGCACATGCTGCCCAACTCAACACTATGGCCCATGATTTAAGCAGCCCTGAATTTCTTGCAAATCCCGGGCCGTTTCTATCCCGTATGCGCTCCGAAGGTGCATTGGTCCGCGTCAAACTGCCCATTATCGGGCAAACGTGGATGACCACCAGCGACGCCGCCGCCCGGTCGCTTCTCAAAGACCCCGAACGGTTTGCACGGAACCCTTTGGCAGGTACCGGCAAGACACTGGCCCAAAAATACTGGTACTTCCCGTCGTTCATGAAACCCCTCTTTCAGAACATGCTGGGCTATGACGGGGCCGCACATAAACGGCTGCGCGGTCTGGTCGATCAGGCGTTCAACCGCACGTCAATTGACGATATGCGTCCACGGCTCGCGGCCTTGGCTGATGATCTCCTCAATGCGATAGATACGGATCAACCCACTGAAATCATTTCACAATATACACGCCCCTTACCGCTGATGGCGATCTGCGACCTGCTTGGTGTGCCCGATGCGGAACGCACGAAGGTGGCACATTGGATCGCCCCGCTCTCCGGTCCGACAAGCGCATGGGGGATGCTGCGCGGCTTTCCGGGTTTGTGGCGGATCATGCGCTATTTCCGGGTTGATTTTGATCGGGTCCGGCGGCACCCCCGTCCCGGCCTGATCACCGATCTGGTCGCGGCAGAGGATGCGGGCGACCGGCTGACCGATGACGAACTGCTCGCCATGGTCGTCACGCTTTTCATCGCCGGGCACGAAACCACGGTGCATCTGATCACGATGGGGATTTATGGGTTACTGACTCATCCGGCGGCGCGGGCCGCCCTGCATGATCATCCCAATAAACTGCCCCTGCTGGTCGAGGAGTTCATGCGGTTCTATTCACCTGTCATGATGACCAAACCGCATTTCGTCCAACAAGATACTGTTTTTGAAGGAACCCCCCTAAAGAAAGGCGAACAGGTCGCCGCCCTTCTGATCGCCGCCAACCATGATACTGCCCGCTTTGACACGCCAGAGGAACTGATCCCAAACCGCCGCCCAAACGCCCATCTGGGCTTTGGACACGGCCCGCACGTTTGCCTTGGAATGCAGCTCGCCCGCGCCGAAGCACAGGTCGCCATTGAACGGCTGTTCACCCGCTTCCCGAACCTAGCCTTGGCGAACCCGAACACCGCGCCAGATTACACGCGGCGCATCGGCATTCACGGTCTCAAGCGGCTCGACCTACGCCTCGCCAGATAGACCTGCGGCCTCGATCCCGGCCATGGCGGCGACCACATCATTGTCCGATGTGTCGCCCGTCACGCCGACAGCACCCATCACCGCGCCTTTCTTGTCGCGCACCAGAACACCACCCGGCACCGGCACAACCTGCCCGCCATAGACGCCATTCACAGCAGCCATAAAATAAGCCTGCTGCTCGGCCCGGGCCATCTGTGCAGTGCCAGCCATGCCCAGCATCACCGCGCCATAGGCCTTGCCATGAGCAATGCCGAACCGGCCCGGTGCAGCCCCATCGGCGCGCTCGAACGCTTTGACATGACCACCGGAATCCAGCACGACCACTGACAGCGGCTTGAATCCCATCTCGTCACCCTTGGCCAGTGCCTTGCGGATGATCGTCCGCGCCTTATTCGCTGAAATCTCTGCCATTTTCCGCCTCTCCGTAAGATGGGTTTCAACCCATCACCCCTCAATGATTGCGCTGCGCTTTCAATTCCAACCGGCGCTGATGCAGCACAGGTTCGGTGTAGCCCGACGGCTGAATACGACCCTTGAACACCAGATCACAGGCCGCCTGAAACGCGATACCATCGAAATTCGGAGCCATCGGACGATAGGCCGGATCATCCGCATTCTGACCGTCCACAACAGCGGCCATCTTTTGCATGGCTTCCATCACCTGCGCCTCGGTGACCACGCCATGGTGCAACCAATTGGCCAGCGCCTGGCTGGAAATCCGGCAGGTGGCCCGATCCTCCATCAGCCCGACATTGTTGATATCCGGCACCTTGGAACAGCCCACACCCTGATCAATCCAACGCACCACATAGCCCAGAATGCCCTGCGCGTTATTCTCGATCTCCTTGACCTTCTGCGCATCGGTCCAGCGTTGATACTGCGCCAGCGGAATATCAAGGATCGACGATACATAGGCGCGCCGCCCACCCTTGCGCAGCCTGTCCTGCACTGCCATCACATCGATCTTGTGATAATGCAGCGCGTGCAGGGTCGCCGCCGTCGGGCTTGGCACCCAGGCGCAATTGGCCCCGGCCTTCGGATGGTCGATCTTCTGTTCCAGCATCGCGGCCATCAGATCGGGCATCGCCCACATGCCCTTGCCGATCTGCGCCTTGCCGGAAAACCCACATTCCAGCCCGATATCCACGTTCTGGTCTTCATAGGCGCCAATCCATTGTTTGCGCTTGATAAAGTCCTTGCGGCTGAATGGTCCGGCCTCCATCGAGGTGTGGATTTCATCGCCGGTCCGGTCCAGAAATCCGGTATTGATGAACGCCACCCGCGACTTGGCGGCACGGATACATTCCTTGAGGTTCACGGTCGTGCGCCGCTCTTCATCCATGATGCCGATCTTGACGGTGTCGCGGGGCAGCCCCAGCGCATCCTCGACCGCGGCAAAGATATCGCAGGTAAACGCCACTTCTTCGGGACCATGCATCTTGGGTTTGACGACATAGACCGATCCAAAGTCCGAATTGCCACCCTCGCGTTTCAGATCATGCATCGCGATCAGAACCGTGAACATCGCGTCCATCAGCCCTTCGAAAACTTCTTCCCCGTCCGCATCCAGAATGGCCGGATTGGTCATCAGATGACCCACATTGCGCACCCACAGCAACGCCCGCCCCTTCAGCGTCAAGGGGCTGCCATCGGGGGAAGTATAGGTCATGTCTTCGGCCAGACGACGGGTCATGGTCTTGCCGCCTTTCTGGAACTCCGCCGCCAGATCACCCTGCATCAGGCCCAACCAGTTGCCATAGGCCAGCACCTTGTCCTCGGCATCGACGCAAGCGACGCTATCCTCGCAGTCCATGATTGCGGTTATCGCGCTTTCCAGCCGGACATCGGCCAGCAACGCCTGATCGCGGCTGCCAATCGGGTGGGCACGGTCAAAGACCAGTTCCACATGCAGCTCGTTGTTTTTCAAAAGGATCGCATCAGGCGCCTTTGGATTACCGCGATAGCCCACGAATTTCGCCGGATCGCGCAACGGCAAATCATCAATCAACAGCGCACCATCATGCACATAGTAGCGGCGCACGTCAGCATGGCTTGTACCTTCAATCGGGAATGCCTCGTCCAGAAAGACGCGCGCACGCGCCACGACGCGGGCACCATGCCCGCGATCATAAGCGCCTTTCGGGGGCTGCACGCCCATCGCGTCCGTACCATAGAAGGCATCATAAAGGCTGCCCCAGCGGGCATTTGCGGCATTCAGGGCAAAGCGCGCATTGGTGATCGGCACCACCAATTGTGGGCCGGGCACGGTTGCGATTTCCGGATCGACATTGGCTGTTTCGATCTCGAAATCTTCGCCTTCAGGGACAAGATAACCGATCTCTTCCAGAAAAATCTCATAAGCCGTGCGATCAAGCGGCTGACCCTTGCGGGCGATATGCCATTCATCAATTTTTGCCTGCAGATCATCGCGTTTTTCCAGCAAAGCACGGTTGCGCGGGGTCATTTCGGCCACCAGATTGGTAAAGCCTTTCCAGAATACGTCCGCTGCAATCCCCGTGCCGGGAAGGGCCTTTTCATCAACAAAGCTGGCCAATTCTGTGGCAACGGCCAACCCTTGTCTATCAACGCGTTCTGTCATGATGGTGTTCCCCTTTTGACGGCATGCAGCGGCACACAGTGATGCGTGGTTGGGTAAAAGAAAAGTTTCCGATAGGCAACATGGCTGGTCATGTTTCATGACCAATTCGGACAATCATGATTTGGATCGATTTGAACGGCAGCGGTCCGAACAATAACGGACCTGATCCCATACCTTCTCCCATTTCTTGCGCCAGACGAAAGGGCGACCACAAGTGGCACAGGTCTTTTGGGGCATGTCGGTTTTGCGGCGCATCTTGGGCATGATGCTGAACCTATCGCGCGGCAAAAGTTTTTCAAAAACTTTGGTGCCAGATTTTGCCCGCCCGGCCGCGATCACGGTGGAACATTGCGGCGACCCGCCGTAACCTGCTCTCAAACCCTCAAAGGATCGCCCAATGAAAGATGCCGCTCCCCAGACGATCTATCTGCGCGACTACACGCCACCGGCCTATCTGGTTGATGACGTCCATCTGACGTTCAAGCTGGCCGCCACCAAGACGCGCGTGATGTCACGCATCCGGTTCCGACCGAATCCGGAGGCGACCTCAAATGAATTCTTTCTACACGGCGAAGACCTAAAGCTGATCAACGCCAAAATCGATGGCGAGGACATCACGCCTGAACTCACCGCAACCGGTCTGAGTTGTCCCGTGCCCGACGCCCCTTTCACCTTCGAAGCAGAAGTCGAAATCAACCCGCAGGCCAATACCGCGCTGGAAGGCCTTTACATGTCAAACGGCATGTACTGTACCCAGTGCGAAGCCGAAGGGTTCCGCAAGATCACTTACTATCCTGACCGGCCCGATGTGATGGCCACATTTACCGTCCGGATCGAAAGCGACCTGCCGGTACTTTTGTCCAACAGCAACCCCACCGGTCAGGGCGAAGGCTGGGCCGAGTGGCACGATCCGTGGCCCAAGCCCGCTTATCTTTTCGCCCTTGTCGCCGGTGATCTCGTCAACCACCCCGACCTGTTCACCACCATGTCCGGCAAGGATGTGGAACTGAACATCTGGGTCCGCCCCGGCGACGAAGGCAAATGTGCCTTCGGGATGGAGGCGCTGAAGAAATCCATGAAATGGGACGAAGATGTCTATGGCCGCGAATACGACCTTGATGTCTTCAACATCGTGGCCGTCGATGATTTCAACATGGGGGCCATGGAAAACAAGGGGCTGAACATCTTCAACTCGTCTGCCGTCCTCGCAAGCCCGGAAACATCGACAGACGCCAATTTCGAACGGATCGAGGCGATCATCGCCCATGAATATTTTCACAACTGGACCGGCAACCGGATCACCTGCCGCGACTGGTTCCAGCTGTGCCTCAAGGAAGGGCTGACCGTGTTCCGCGATCAGCAATTCACCGGAGACATGCGCAGCCACGCGGTCAAGCGGATCGACGATGCGGTGGTCCTGCGGGCGCATCAGTTCCGCGAGGACAATGGCCCGCTCGCCCATCCGGTGCGCCCCGAAAGCTTTGTCGAGATCAACAATTTCTACACCGTCACGGTTTACGAAAAAGGGGCCGAGGTGATCGGCATGCTGAAGCGGCTGGTAGGCGATGACGAATACAAAAAAGCGCTCGACCTCTATTTCGACCGCCATGATGGTGACGCCGCCACGATCGAGGATTGGCTGAAGGTTTTCGAAGATGCGACAGGGCGCGACCTGACCCAATTCGCCCGCTGGTACAGCCAGGCCGGGACGCCCCGTGTCAGCGTCCGCGAGGATTTTGTGGACGGCACCTACACCCTGCATCTGACGCAGCAGACGCCACCGACACCGGGACAACCGCACAAGGACCCGATGGTCATCCCTATCGCGGTCGGTCTACTGAACGACAACGGGGATGAGGTCGTGCCCACAAAAATGCTGGAAATGACCCAAGCTGAACAAAGCTTCTCCTTCGAAGGTCTTGCCAGCAAACCGATCCCGTCGATCCTGCGGGGATTTTCCGCCCCGGTCATTCTGGAGCACGATCAGACCAAAGCCCAGCGCGCGTTCCTTCTGGCCCATGACACTGATCCGTTTAATAAATGGGACGCAGGGCGCAAATTGGCGCAGGATGTGCTGGTCGGCATGGTGCGGGACGGGGCGACGCCAGACGGTGCCTATCTTGACGGTCTCGCCGCCGTACTGCGCGATGACAGCCTTGATCCAGCGTTCCGGGCGCAGGTGCTGGCCCTGCCCAGCGAAGACGACACCGCCCAGGCACTTGTTGATCTGGACCATGTACCGGACCCAACAGCGATCTATGATGCCCATGAAACGCTGAAACTGCAGATCGCCCAACATCTGCAGGATCAGTTGCCGCGCAGCTATGCCGACATGGCTGTGCCTGGTCCCTATACCCCCGATGCCGAACCGGCAGGCAAACGGGCACTTGGCAATACCGTGCTGTCGCTGATGTCGAAACTCGATGGCGGGCGGCAAGCGACACAGCAATATGCCACGGCCGACAACATGACCCAGCAACTGGCGGCCCTCGGGGCCTTGCTGAAAATCGGCAAAGGTAAAGCTGAGCTGTCAGCCTTCGGCGAACAATGGCAAAACGACCGGCTGGTCATGGACAAATGGTTCGGCCTGCAAGTCGCCTGCGCCAGCCCGGATCAGGCTGCAGCAACCGCCGAAACGCTGGCAGCCCACCCGGCCTTCGATATCAGGAACCCCAACCGATTCCGGTCCGTATTCGGCGCGCTGGGGGGAAATGCTGCCGGGTTTCATCACCCCTCGGGCAAGGCATATGACCTGCTGGCGGACTGGCTGATCAAGCTTGATGAACTCAATCCCCAGACCACGGCGCGTATGTCCACGGCATTTTCCACCTGGAAACGCTATGACGATAACCGGCAAGCCAAAATGCGCCACGCGCTGGGGCGTATTGCGGCAAAACCCGGCCTATCCGCCGATACAACCGAGATGGTGAGCCGCATACTGGGCTGAAATCTGCCGAAATTGAACAACGTTCGCGTATTGGTTTTACGCCATCCGATCCCTATCTATGATCTGTCATACAACCATGACAAAGATATGGTGAGTGGTCGCTATGGAACATCGCATTGACCCGCTGATCGCTGAGCGCGCGCCCTGGCTTTACAGTGATCGCCCCGGCACAAAAGCTGCAAGGCGCAGCCTGCACAAGCTGCTGGGATACGACGCAACCGTGCGCATCGCCAGAGCGTTCAAGGATGAACCGGCCAGCCGGATCATGAACGTGATGGGTGATATGTTGGCCAAAAACGCCGATGTCACCGGGCTTGGCAATATCCCGATGCATGGCCCTGCCTTGATCGTGGCGAACCACCCAACCGGGATTGCTGACGGGATCATCCTGCACCACCTGATCGCCCGGGTCCGCTCTGATGCCTATTTCTTTGCCAATCGCGATATCTTGCGGGTCTTTCCCCAGATGGACACCATGATTGCCCCGGTCGAATGGCGCACAGAGCTGCGCAGCCACGCTAAAACCCGGGCGACGATGGCTTACGTACGCGAAGCGACTGATGCAGGGCGGCTCGGCGTCATCTTCCCGTCGGGTCGTCTGGCCAAGCGGCGGGGGCTGCGCCTGTTTGAAAGGCCCTGGATGGCCTCTGCCGCGATGCTGGCGCGCAAATATGATCTGCCCGTCATTCCAATCAACATTCAGGCGCGCAACTCAGTCCTGTTTTACCTATTTGATCTGATGCATCCGACATTGCGGGACATCACCCTGTTTCATGAAACGCTCAACAAGGCGAAACAGCCGTTTACTGTCACCGTGGGCGAACCGATATCTGCAGCCTCCATGCCGAAAAATTCCGAAGACGGTATCGCAATGCTGCGCAAGGCCACATTGGCACTGGGCGGTAAGGATGCGCCGGCAGTCAGTCTGGTTGCCGCGTCGCGTCCATTGTTGACACGCTCACGAGCGCATTAGGACGTACTCTGGGACGTATGTTGTTGAGTGGCTGGCAATAGCTCTGGGCAGAGGTCCAGGCCGCCATATCCGCGATCTTCCTCCTGTTCGTCATCGGACCCCAATCGGCGGCGACACCGCGCCAGCGCCCATCGTTCACCGCAATCGCGCGATCACGTTCGACCGTCACGGCCATAATCCGGGCAGCACAGCTCAGGTTGTCTGCGGGGTTCTTGAGCGCCTCACCTGTCGTGGCACGACAGCCGTAACTGCGCGCCGTGGGCGGGTAAATCTGCAGCAATCCGTACCATTGATTGCCGCCGCCGACAGCGCGGGGATTATAGGTGCTTTCGTGCTTGGACAACGCCGACATCATGCCGACCCAGAACGCGGTCCGGGTCTGGGTATTCGCCGTCTCATAGGCCGGGCACCAGGTATCAATATCGCGTGGAACGATCGTCGGCAGTACTTCAAATCGCGTCACCGCTGTCATCGCGGAACGTGTCCAGACGGCCGATCCTGTTTTGAAATCCCAGCGCGCTTCAGGCAAAAATGCATCCCGTGCTTCCGGACGGACAACAGGTGCGCGCGTCTCAACCGCGACCGGGTAACGCAGCATATGTGGCGGGCGCGCCACCGGTTTCACAGCACGCAATTCATCCAATACGCGCGCCGCTTCGACATCTGAGCGCGACAGAGGGCGCGCGTCTTCAGCTGCGGTGCGATCCGCGCTAGCGGCCAGACAAAGAGCGATCAGAAATGATGTAACGACCTTCATAAACAAAACTTGCGCCACACCCTTGGTGCAGCGCAAGTCAGAGAGCAACAGGCGGCAATCCACCGCCGAGCCATCATTTAGGCGGCGTTGGGACGCGGGTGCTTGCCCTCTTTCACTTCCTCGACAATCTTGGAGACAAATGCGTCCAGATCCTCGGGCGACCGGCTGGTGATGATACCGTTGGAAATGGCAATCTCCTGATCCACCCACTGGGCTCCGGCGTTCTTCAGATCGGTCTTGATCGAATGGTAGGACGTCATTTCGCGGCCACGAACCACATCAGCCTCGATCAGCAGCCATGGGGCATGGCAGATCGCCGCAACGATTTTTCCCTTGCTGACAAAGCCCTGGATCAGCTTGATCGCGTCAGCTTCGACCCGCAGCAGATCAGGGTTGATCTGACCGCCGGGCAGGACGATGCAGTCGTAGTCTTCGACCTTTACGTCAGCGATCTTGGCATCGGCATCCACCGATTTGCCCCAATTGTCCTTATCCCAGCCCTTGATTGCGTCGCCATCCAGCGTCGCCACATGCACAGTTGCGCCCTTTTCGCGCAGTTGCTCCAACGGCACGAACAGTTCCGATTGTTCAAAACCGTCGGTGGCGACAATAACAATTTTTGCATCGGTCATATCGGTCATGGCTTTCTTTCCTCTGGTTGATTGTATTGTGCTGACCTAACGCGCAATGCCGCCACTTGTTCCCAACCAATCGCTGTTTTAGAAGCGGGCTAACGCAAGCCTTGGAGTTTCCCATGCTCGATCTCACCTATGATGCCCCCGCCCCCAAAGTGATTGCCGGTGCCAAGCATGACTGGGAATTGGTCATCGGGCTTGAGGTCCATGCGCAGGTCGCCACCAAGGCCAAGTTGTTTTCCGGTGCCTCAACCGAATTCGGGGCAGAGCCGAACAGCAACGTGGCCTTTGTGGATGCCGGGATGCCCGGTATGCTGCCCGTGATTAACGAGGGCTGCGTGGCGCAGGCCGTCAAAACCGGTCTTGGCCTGAACGCTCAGATCAATCTGGTCTCGGCCTTTGACCGCAAGAACTATTTTTATCCTGATCTGCCGCAGGGTTACCAGATTTCCCAGCTCTATCATCCCATCGTCGGCGAAGGTGAAGTGCTGGTCGAAATGGGCAACGGCACCGCGCGCAAGGTGCGGATCGAACGGATCCATCTGGAACAGGATGCGGGCAAATCGATCCATGATATGGACCCGAACATGTCGTTCGTGGACCTAAACAGGACTGGCGTCGCACTGATGGAGATCGTCAGCCGCCCCGATATTCGCGGCCCCGAGGAAGCGGCGGCTTATGTGCTGAAGCTGCGCCAGATCCTGCGCTATCTGGGGACCTGTGACGGCAACATGCAGAACGGCAACCTGCGGGCCGATGTGAACGTATCTATCTGCCGCCCCGGCGATTACGAGAAGTATCAGGAAACACAGGATTTTTCCCATCTTGGAACACGCTGTGAAATCAAGAACATGAACTCTACTCGGTTCATTCAGATGGCGATTGATTACGAGGCACGGCGCCAGATCGCCTTGCTGGAAGACGGCAAAGAGGTCGTGCAGGAAACCCGGCTTTACGATCCCGACAAGAACGAAACCCGGTCGATGCGGTCCAAGGAAGAGGCGCATGATTACCGCTATTTTCCGGACCCGGACCTGCTGCCCCTTGAGATCGAACAGGGGTGGGTCGATGATATCAAAGCGTCTTTGCCGGAACTGCCGGATCAGAAAAAGGCTCGCTTTATCAATGACTTCGGGCTTTCGGAATATGACGCATCGGTGCTGACGGCAGAGGTGGCGAATGCGGCCTATTTCGAAAAAGTCGCTGAAGGTCGCGATGGCAAGTTGGCGGCGAACTGGGTCATCAATGAACTGTTCGGGCGGCTGAAAAAAGAGGATCACGGGATCGAGGAAAGCCCAGTATCCGCCACCCAACTGGGCGCGCTGATCGGGCTGATCAAATCAGGTGACATCTCTGGCAAGATCGCCAAGGAAGTGTTTGAAATCGCTTACACAACGGGCCGTGAGCCGGCAGAGATCGTCGAAACCGAGGGCATGAAGCAGGTCACCGATACCGGTGCGATCGAGGCAGCGGTGGACGAGATTATTGCGGCCAATCCGGCGCAAGTCGAAAAGGCAAAACAGAACCCGAAACTGGCGGGCTGGTTTGTGGGTCAGGTGATGAAGGCGACCGGTGGCAAGGCCAATCCGGCGGCTGTCAATCAGCTTGTCACGGCCAAGCTCGGGCTCTGAAAACTGCTGTCGGCATCGCGTCGGACTTGCGTCGGCAAAACGTCGGACCCCACCGCACGCATCTGTTAACGAAGTCTTAACCCGAATCCTTGGACTCGGCCGTCAGCTTTGCTATACCCGTGCAGTGGAAATAGGGGTGACGGAATGTCATACGAATACAAGGTCGTGCCAGCGCCGACGCGCGGATTGAAAGCCAAAGGCATCAAAACCGCCGAGGACCGGTTTGCAAATGCACTGGAGACCGCCATCAATGAGCTGGCCGCCGGCGGGTGGGAATATCAGCGCACCGACACCCTGCCCTCCGAACAGCGTGAAGGGCTGATGAGTAAGACAACAGTCTATCAGAACATGCTGGTGTTTCGGCGTGCCAGATCAGCGGCTGCCCGCCCCGCGCCTGCACCGCAGGTCGCAGCGCCCGCACCACCTGTCGCGAAGGCCCCTGCGTCAGCGCCTCGTCCTGCGCCCACGCCCCCGCAGCGTCCTTCGCCTGATGTGGCGGCAGAGTAATTACTGAATATCAATCGCTAGGGCGTGGATCCGCCCGATGATGTCTTTGCCCAGTGCCGCATGGATGGCGCGATGGCGTGCAATGCGCGACATATCGTCCAGCTTTGATGCCTTGATTACAATCCGCCAATGGCTTTCGCCGGATCCATCATCGCCCGCATGCCCGCTGTGCAAGGCACTTTCGTTAATCACGTCCAGCTTGGTTGGTGCGAGTGTCTCCAGGCTTTCGCGAATTTCGGTCTCAATTCCCATTATTTTGCTCCTGCCCTCTTCAATCTCTTGCCGTGCGGTCTTACAGTCAGTCGCTCGAGTCGGAAAGGGATGACGCGCGATGAAAAAGGATGACCCCTTTGGTTTTGATATGTCGGTTTCGAGTTCCAAGAAGAAGAACCCGCGCGGTCGGCGCGGTATGTCCGGCGCGTCCGAGACCTCGACTCGCGTCTGCGATCACGAGGGTTGTCAGGAAGCGGGCAAGTATCGTGCACCCAAATCCCCCGATGTGCTGGATGACTATTACTGGTTCTGTCAGCAACACGTGCGCGAATACAATCTGAAGTGGAATTTCTTTGACAGCACGTCAGAGGCGGAACTGGCCGCACAGATGGATCAGGATCGCGTCTGGGAACGCCCGACAAAACCGTTCAAACGGACCGTCGAGGAACGGGCCTGGGCCCGTCTGGGCGTGGATGATCCGCATCAGGTGCTGGGCGAAAACGCGACCCGTAATCCGGGCCGCGGTGCTGCGACGGGCCGCAAGCTGCCCCCAACCGAACGCCGCGCGATCGAGATCCTTGAAGCGAAGGACAACTGGTCGAAACCGGAGATCCGCAAAGCCTACAAGGCGCTGATCAAGGTGCTGCACCCGGATATGAATGGTGGTGACCGCAGCCAGGAAGAACAGTTGTCAGAGGTTGTCTGGGCCTGGGACCAGATCAAGGTCAGCCGGAACTTCCGCGACAAGGACTGATCGGCGCGCAATCACATGGACCAACGCCATCATCGCCAGCCACGCCAATGCAATCAGGGGCGTGCTGCCAATGATGGTGGCGATCATCACAACGCAGATCATCGCTTCTTCCAGTGTCTGGAACATCATCAGTCCGCCCAGAAAGGCACCGATGGCGGTTGAACAGATCGCCCCGATCGCGGCCAGCATCCACCCTTTCCTGCCCTTTCGTCCGAAAGCGACACCCACGATCAGCCCGGCAAGAAATGCCCCGGCCAGTGCGACGGAAATAAATGCGACCTCCTCTCCCTGAAACATCGGGCTGCCGATCATCCTGAAATAGATCAGCATGGCCGTGGCGGTCGCCCCGCCAACCAGTGAAATCATGGCTGCTATCGGCACTGACCGGCGGCTTGGACGTAGGTAAATCATGTATCTTCCCCTTTTTTTCTGCCTGCCATCAATCAAACAGCCATGCAGAGATTCTGTCGGAAAGTTGTGCAGAAGTTTCGCATTGCGCAAGAAAAAGGGGCCCGAAACGGACCCCTTCGCAAACCGATATATAGCCCCTCAGTGCCGATATGTATGGCGGTAGAGATTGGCCTGCGACAGGCTGCTGAGGTGAGAGACGGCCTTGCTGGTCCGGGTCCATTCCTCTTCGGCCCGCAGGATGGCGATCAGGAAATGCGCGCCAAACAGAACCACGAACCAAGCGACAGCCAGAAGCGGTTTGGCCATGAATTCTGATACAAGGACGAAGGGCCCCACAAGCGTGCCATAAAACGGTGACACCAAGGTGCCGGCGATGATGGCGGTCACGAATGTCACAATGATCGCAGCAACGATAGCGCGGGCGAAGCCCAGCGCGCCGCGGCGCCCCATCCATGCCCGCGACATATACAGCGCAACACCCGAAGCAATACCGCCTGCGATGATCACCCAGTTGTCATACAATGTCGGTTCGGGCGGAATGGCATATGCGCCTTCCATTGCGGACATCAGCATCAGCGTAATGCCCGATGATACTGCCATGACCCCACCATAGGCGATTGCGACAGCTTTCTGCCCGCGGCTTAAATGCAAAGTTTTAAATAAACGCGCGAACATTGCGCAGACCTCCAAGATACCGTTTCGTTGGCCCCTACATCACAAAATCGCAGCGGCGCGTCTGTGCGAGAACACACATCAAGTGCAAATCTCGGCTTGCCCATTTTTTGCCACATTCCGCCTATCGCCACAATAAAAAAACGGCAATAATCCGCCTACAGACCCCAACATGCCGGAAATATTGAATATTTTCTCAAACTACCTAAGGTTGTGTGATGCATCACTGTATCGGATTCAGTCGCAATCGTCTGATTGAGCCGAAATTGGTTCGATTAACATCCTGCAAAATTAACCAAAGAATCTGCATGCGGCCCCGAACCGCGCCCTAACGGACCCGGCGGAACGCCGTCGATTTCTAGGCTGTTCGCGTTAACTTTAGGCCCGAAACACTAGGCTGGCCCCGTTCAGGCAATGCCGTTTGCCCGTCGGTCGCGGCCCGTCGTCAAAGATATGACCCAGATGGCTGCCGCAGCGGCGGCAATGGCATTCGGTGCGCACTGTAAACAGTTTTCGGTCGGGCTTGGTGCCGATGGCACCGGGCAGGCTGGCGTAAAAGCTGGGCCATCCAGTTCCGCTATCGTATTTCGTTTCAGAGGAATAAAGCGGCAGGTCGCAGCCCCGGCAGTGATAGGTCCCGTCGGCATAGTTCTTGTCGAGCGGTGATGTGCCTGCCCGCTCTGTCCCTTCCTGGCGCATCACCCGGTATTGCAGGTCGGTCAGCATGGCCCGCCACTCAGCATCGGTGCGGGTCACTTCGAATTGTTCGGCCCAGAGTGCGGCGGGCGCGGTCGCCATGGCGAGTGTGGAAAGGGTGAAGCTGCGGCGGTTCATCATGGTCGTTCCTTTGAAAGTAGACGGATCCTAGCAGCCAGTGCTGACCAAGTGGTAATAAAAGCCGACCACCCCACGATCATGTGATCAGCCGCCGACAGGTCCAGACCGCCCTGATTGACCACGCCAGCGCCCCCTTCCCCTTGCAGCGCCCCGCGTTATGTTGCATCCCCGACATCAAACGATCTGACCCAGTGGAAAAGGCAACGATTATGGCCGACGGCACAACCGATATGCAGGCGAAACCGACCGAAGATATTTCTGTTCGCGAGGTGTTTGGCATCGACAGCGACATGAAAATCAAGGCGTTCGCCGATCGGTCAGACCGCGTGCCGGAGATTGATACCACCTATAAATTCGATCCTGACACGACCCTCGCGATCCTTGCCGGTTTTGGTTACAACCGCCGGGTCATGATCCAGGGTTACCATGGCACGGGCAAATCGACCCATATCGAACAGGTCGCCGCCCGTCTGAACTGGCCCTGTGTGCGCGTCAATCTGGACAGCCATATCAGCCGGATCGACCTGATCGGGAAGGACGCGATCAAGCTGCGCGACGGCGTACAGGTCACTGAATTCCATGAAGGCATCCTGCCCTGGGCCCTACGCAATCCGGTCGCCATTGTGTTCGATGAATATGACGCGGGCCGTGCTGACGTGATGTTCGTGATCCAGCGGGTGCTGGAACACGACGGCAAGCTGACATTGATGGATCAGAACGAGATCATCACGCCGAACAAGTATTTCCGTCTTTTCGCCACAGCCAACACCGTTGGCCTGGGTGACACGACCGGTCTGTACCACGGCACCCAGCAGATCAACCAGGCGCAGATGGACCGGTGGAGCCTTGTCGCGACCCTGAACTATCTGTCGCATGATGCAGAAGCGGCCATCGTTTTGTCGAAATCGCCACATTACAACACCGACAAGGGCCGCAAGATCGTCAGCCAGATGGTCACCGTCGCAGACTTGACTCGTACCGCGTTCATGAATGGCGATCTGTCGACGGTCATGTCGCCGCGGACCGTGCTGGCCTGGGCCGAGAATGCGCGTATCTTCCAGGATGTCGGTTACGCTTTCCGTCTGTCATTCCTTAACAAATGCGACGAGCTTGAGCGCCAGACGGTTGCCGAATTCTACCAGCGCTGCTTTGACGAGGAACTGCCAGAGAGTGCGGCAAGCCTGAGCCTGGGGTAATACCCGTCGCAAGGGTTTGTATCTGCTTGAGGTCGCTGCACGAACGGCGTCCTTTCGCTCTACCGCGACCCTAAATCCGGCACGAACCCGCCGTCATTTTTGTTCCGTCACTTCACCACCGTCCCGACACAGTTTCGCCCGGACCAGCCCGTTTACTTCACGTCAGTAGTAATGTGAACGTAATGGTTGGTTATAATGCGATACGTGAAGACCCTTGGCCGTGGTTTGGCCCTCACCCTGATTTTGGCGGCCCCCGCAGGCCACGCCCAGACGCTTTCGGCAGAGGCGCAGTTGCAGACATTTGCGACCTGCGTGGGCCGTCTGACTGCGGAACTGGAATATGAATGGAGCACGCAAGGTGCTTATTCCGACGAAGCCGCCTTTCGCCGTGACGCCACGGTGCAGTTGGTCGCCGCCATTGTGTCGGACGAGCAATCGCGCGACGTGTTGCACTGGCGCGATGCCGCAAAGCGCGCGCAATATGATCTGCTAAGTCGGTCGCAATACAGCCGTGATCAGGCCGAAGCGGAATGGGCCAAAAGCCGGGCCGCGATGCTGGAGCAGGAATGCACGTCACTCCTCTTAGGCTGATCAGCGCGGGTTGAAGCAGGCCTGAGGCTAGGTCATGGTTCTGTCCATGGCCAAACCTTTGCATATCGGATTGATCGGCGGGATCGGTGTTGCCGCCACAGTCGTCTATTACCAGCGCCTCACGCAGGCGGTTGATCGACTGGGCGGATCACTTGACCTGACAATCGTCCACGCTGATGTGCAGACGCTGATCCGCAATAACCTCGCCGATGACCGGGCTGCCCAGGCAGCCGTGTACGCCCCGCTCATCGACAGGCTGAAGGCGGCAGGCTGTGACTGTGCGGCCATCACCTCACTCGGCGGGCATTTCTGCTTCGACGAAACTGTCGCGCTGTCATCTTTGCCGCTGGTCTCGGCGGTGGCCCCGCTGGATGCCTATTTTGTCGCGCAAAAACTTGGCCGGGTCGGACTGCTGGGTACCCGTGTGGTGATGCACACCCGGCTTTACGGGCAATTGGCGCGGACCGAAGCCATCGCACTTGACGATGAATGTGACGAGATCGGCCAGACCTATCAGGATATGGCCGTCGCCGGGTATTGCACCGACGCCCAGCGGACGTTTTTTCTTGATGCAGGTGCCCGGCTGGTCAGGGATCATGGGGCAGACGCGATTGTGCTGGCGGGGACGGATTTGAACCTTGCCTTTGACGGTCAGGACCCGGGGTATCGCGTCATTGATGCGCTGGATGTGCATGTGGACCTGCTGGCCCGGCTTGCCGCCGGACACGCGACCCTGGACCGGTAGCGGCTCATACGCCACAAAACGATGTGTTTCCGAAGTGCCTGATTGATTGGCGATATTTTTACACTCATGCTGCAAATATGAGCGGTATGAAAACAGTTCTTTCGCTTCTCTTTCTCGCGCTAGCGGTCGCACCCGCACCGCTGCGCGCCCAGACGGATGACAGCCAGCTGCGCCTGTTTGCCAGTTGCGCAGGCCGGCTTTCGGCGGCGATGGAATATCAGTGGATGTTTGACGGCGCCGCATCGGAACGCACCGAACTGCAGCGCGCCAGCGTCCTGCAACTGGTCGAAGCCACGATGCCCGATGGAATGGGCCGCGAAGTGCTGCACTGGCGGTTGTCGGCGAAGCTGGCACAATCGGCCCTGCTGACACGGGCCACATTCAACGACGATCAATCTGATGCCGCCTGGGCTGCGCAAATGGCAGATCGACTGACCCGCGAATGTACGGCGTTGATCCTAAGTTAACTGCCAGATCATCACCTTATCTGTTGCGGTGCGGGATTTCCCGGCAGTATGCTCTGCCTCACGAATAGATCGGAGCCAATTATGAAAATGAAAGTTGGGACAGAGCTGCCCGCAGATTATGTGGTCAGCCACGAGGATTTGTCAGAATCCGCCGCAACACTGATGGCGCATGCTTTGCTGCCTCTTTTTGCCGAAAATATGCCCGCAGACGCAGCCAAGGCCAATGTCGAAGGCATCCTGACCGAACTGGCCTATCTGTTTGACGAAGGCGAGATCAGGATCGGCGGCAAGACTTATCGCCCCCGCCTCGCCTTTGTTGATGAGAGCGGCGCGATTGTGCCCGGGGTTGCCAACCTCAATACACTGCACCGACTGGTCGAAGACCCGTTCGACATCGCACCAGAGGCGAATATCACCTTTGAAGAGGATGAATTCATCGAAGAGTAGGCACGGTTTGCGTCCCTGGCCTCTGGTCATTGCGCCCGCCCGGTTCTAGTTTGCACCCCAGCAGAGGACGCGGCCGATGAGCAAACCATCCGACAACCCAGCAGATCCGTTCAAAAAGGCATTGGCCGAGGCGACCAAGGTCATGGCCGATGATCCGGAACTGGCGGTGACCTATTCGGTTGATCCGGCTGGGCAAACGGCTGAGACGATCCGCCTGCCACAAGTGTCGCGCCGGATGACACGCGATGAGGTGCTGTTGGCCCGTGGCACTGCCGACGCGTTTGCCCTGCGCCACAAGTTTCACGACCCCAAGGTCGGCGCCCGCTACATGCCGCAAGGCCAGATGGCGCAGGATTTGTACGAGGCGATGGAAACCGCCCGTGTCGAAGCCCTTGGCGCCCAGCATATGCCCGGCACGGCTGGCAATATCGACGCGAAAATCGGCAATGAGGCCGCCCGCAAGGGGTATGACCAGATCACGCAAGCCGCCGATGCGCCGCTGTCAGTCGCAGCCGGTTATCTGATCCGCCATTTGGCCACAGGTCGCGATCTGCCCAAAGGGGCGGATAACGTGATGGAGCTGTGGCGCGGCTTTATCGAAGATCATTGCGGTGGCACGCTGGAAAGCCTGGAAGACACGCTGTCCGATCAACAGGCCTTTGCCAAATTCGCCCGTCAGCTGATCAGCGATATGGGCTATGGCGATCAGTTGGGTGATGATCCTGACAGCCTTGACGACGATCAGGAAGACGAGGCCGAGGAGAGTTCCGAGGACGATCAGGACGAGCCAGACAGCACCGGAGAGGATGAAAGCGAAGGTGAAGACGCCGAAGCCTCGCCAGAACAAACCCAGGAAGATCAGCAGGATGCATCACAGGCCGAGGTCAGTATGGATGATCAGGCTGATGCGGAAATGGGCGAAGAAACCGAGATGCCAGAGGGCGAGGCCCCGCTGGAGCCGCCCGCCCCGCAGCCCGTATCAGAGGCTGATCCTGATTACCGCGTTTTCACAACAGAATTTGACGAAGAGATTGGGGCCGAGGATCTGGCGGAGCCGGTCGAGCTGGAACGGCTGCGCGCCTATCTTGATCAGCAGTTGGAGCCACTGAAAGGGGCCGTGTCGCGCCTTGCCAACAAGCTGCAGCGCCGCCTGCAGGCGCAGCAGAACCGGTCATGGGAGTTTGACCGGGAAGAGGGCATTCTGGACGCGGGCCGCTTGGCCCGGATCGTCGCCTCGCCCACAACCCCGCTGTCCTTCAAGGTCGAGAAAGACACTGATTTCCGCGACACTGTGGTGACCCTGCTTCTGGACAATTCCGGGTCCATGCGTGGTCGCCCGATTTCCATCGCGGCCATCTGTGCTGATGTCATGGCGCGCACGCTGGAACGGTGTGATGTGAAGGTGGAAATTCTGGGCTTTACCACGAAGGCGTGGAAGGGCGGACAAAGCCGCGAGAAGTGGTTGCAAGAGGGCCGCGCCGCGACCCCCGGTCGCCTGAATGATCTGCGCCACATCATCTACAAATCCGCAGACGCGCCCTGGCGGCGGACCCGGCCCAATCTGGGGCTGATGATGAAAGAAGGGCTGTTGAAGGAAAACATTGATGGTGAGGCGCTCGAATGGGCGCATCGGCGCATGGTGGCCCGGCCGGAACAGCGCAAGGTGCTGATGGTGATCTCTGACGGGGCGCCGGTGGACGATTCAACTTTGTCCGTTAACCCTGCGAATTACCTGGAAAAACACCTGCGCGATGTGATCGGCATGGTGGAAAAACGCAAGGCCGTGGAGCTTGTGGCGATTGGGATCGGCCATGATGTGACACGGTATTATGAACGCGCAGTCACGATCACGGATGTGGAACAACTGGCCGGGGCGATGACCGAACAATTGGCGTCGCTTTTCGACAGCGATCCACGCAAACGCGCCCGCGTGCTGGGCATGCGCAAGGCGGGTTAGGCCAGAACAGATTTCCAGAAATTTGTTCGCCTCCGGCGGGAGTTATTCTGGAAGAAAGAAGTTGAGGAAAAGTATTATGTTTCAAACCTTTGAGGCACAATCCTCACCTGATCAGGGGCCGCCCAGACTGGCCGCGCTCCGCCTGTTGATGGCGCAGCATGAGGTGGACTGTTTTCTTGTTCCACGCGCCGACGCGCATCAAGGCGAATATGTCGCCCCCCGCGACGCGCGGCTGGAATGGCTGACCGGATTTTCCGGCTCTGCGGGGTTTTGTGCGGTGTTGCAGACTATCGCGGGCATCTTCATCGATGGCCGCTACCGCGTGCAGGTGCGGGCGCAGGTGGCCGATGATTTTACGCCAGTCCGTTGGCCCGAGGTCAAACTGGCCGACTGGCTGATCGAACAGATGCCAAATGGCGGGGTCGTTGCCTATGATCCCTGGCTGCACACCGCCAGCGAAATTGCCGATCTGCGCGACAAGCTGGAGGGCTTTACCCTGCGCCCTGTTGCCAATCTGGTTGACGCCATCTGGACCGATCAGCCGGATCCTCCCAACGCCCCGTTTACTGCTCACCCGATGGAACATGCGGGCGAAAGCCATGCCGACAAACGCCGCCGTCTCGCGTCAGATCTGGGGGCGACGGCCGCGATTATCACTTTGCCCGACAGTATTGCCTGGCTGTTGAATATCCGTGGGACGGATATTGAGCGTAACCCGGTCCCGCAGGCCTTTGCGGTCCTTTCGGATGACGGCACCGTCAACCTGTTTGCCGGATCAGATAAGGCAAAAGATATATCGGACCACCTTGGCCCGGATGTGACCGTTCGTGATGTGGATGGCTTTCTTGACGCCGTCGCGGCGCTTGATGGCCCGGTTCGGATCGATCCGAAATCGTGCCCCGATGTGGTGGCATCGACGCTACGCGACGCCGGGATCGACATCATCAAGGATCGCGATCCCTGCATCCTGCCCAAGGCGCGCAAGAACGCGGCAGAGATCGCTGGCGCCAAAGCCGCCCATGAACGCGATGGCGTGGCTATGGTCCGGTTTCTGGCGTGGCTGGACGCTGAGGCTCCAAAGGGGACGCTGACTGAAATCGACGTGGTCAAGTCGCTTGAAGGGTTCCGGCGCGATACCAATGCCCTGCGCGATATCAGCTTTGAAACCATTAGCGGTGCCGGGCCGAACGGTGCCATTGTGCATTACCGTGTCAGTGAAGACACCAATCGCCCTGTGAAACCGGGTGAGTTACTGCTGGTCGACAGTGGCGGCCAATATGTGGACGGAACCACCGATATCACCCGCACGATGATTGTGGGCGACCCGACAGAGGAACATCGCACCTGCTACACCCGCGTGCTGCAGGGCATGATCGCGATCAGCCGCATCCGCTTTCCAAAAGGGGTTGGCGGGCAGCATCTGGATGCCCTGGCCCGCGCGCCGCTTTGGCTGGCGGGCATGGATTATGATCACGGAACAGGGCACGGGGTCGGCAGTTACCTGAGCGTGCATGAGGGGCCGCAAGGCATCTCGCGCCGGTCAGAAGTGGCGCTGGAAACCGGCATGATCCTGTCCAATGAACCGGGATATTACCGCGAAGGGGCGTTTGGGATCCGGATCGAAAACCTGATCGTCGTGGCTGAAGCGTCCGCCATAGAAGGAGGCGACGACCGCGAGATGCTGCATTTCGAGACGCTGACCTACGTGCCATTCGACCGGCGTCTGATTGATGTCAATTTGCTGTCGGACGCAGAACGGGACTGGATTGATCGCTATCATGCCGATACGCTGCACCTTCTTGGGGGGCGTCTGGATGATCGTGCGGGTGATTGGTTGACCAAAGCCTGCGCACCGCTTTGACATCAAGGCGTCAGATACCCCGGCGGGATGTGTGATTTCAGAGGGAGGACCAGCCATGGCGGACCATATCAAGATCAGACCAGCCAAAGGCAACTGGACGGTTCGCGCTGGCGGCGCGGTGCTGGGTGAAAGCAGCAATGCGCTGGAATTGACGGAAGGGGATTACCCGCCGGTCATCTATTTCCCGCGGGCGGACATCGCCATGGCCTTTCTTGAGCCCAGCGACACCACATCAACCTGCCCACATAAAGGTGTGGCCAGCTATTACTCCATCGCGGCCAAAAGCGGATTGATCAAGGACGCGGTCTGGTCCTATGAGGACCCGCATGATGGCGTGGCGGCGATCAAAGACCATCTGGCGTTCTACCCGTCCAAGGTGGCTGTTGAAGAAGTGTGAGCGCGGCTGGGAGGAAAGATTTTCGCGAAAATCTTTGTAACCCAAAATTTTCTGGAAAATTTTGGTGCCTCAGGCGTGTTCTTCTGCCGCCGTTTCGGCCAGCGCCCGGTTCATCGCCTTCAGCGCATCGACCTGAAACAAGGCCCCCCACAGCTCTGGCGGGCTTTCTTCACCCCCCAACGTGACCACCGGGATGAACGTTTTGCCGGATTGTTCGAAGATCGGCATGGCCTGCTCCAGCGTTGCATTCCCGTCGATATAGACGCCCTCACTGACAAGATCCCAGCACGCATCTTCCGATGCCGCATCCGGCGTACCGGTCTTGCGCATGACTGTGGCAACCTTGAAGGTCGCCAGCAGATAGGCCTGCGGACCTGCGGCCAGATGGATATTGCGCCGCTCGAGCTGGGTCAGAAAGAACGAACGATCCACCAGCCGCGATGACAGGGCCGTGGACAGCGAAACCGACACCATGACCGCAAGGCCGGTCTGCCAGTCGCCGGTCAGTTCAAAAACAATCAGCGTAGTCGATATGGGTGCCCCCAGAACAGCGGCGGCAACCGCCCCCATGCCGGCCAGGGCATACAATGTCCCCTCCCCGGACACATTGGGAAAAAGCGACGTGGCGATGATCCCGAAGGCCAACCCGGTCAACGCACCCACCATCAGCGACGGCGAAAACACCCCGCCGCCCATGCGCCCACCCATCGTAATTGCCACCGCAATGACCTTGAGCACGACGAAGACAATCGCCTCATGGGCCAACAATTCGCCTGTCAGGGCTGCTGATGTCGTCTCGTACCCGACGCCGATGATGTGGGGCCACCAGATGGCCAGCAAACCCAAAAGCGCGCCTGCCACAGCCGGTCGTAAAAACCGGGGCAATCCGGTTCTGGCTTGCAGGAAACCCGCAAAATCCTCTGCCCAGAAAATCGCTTTCATCAACAGTACAGCGACGAGGCCACAGACCACGCCCAGTAGCAGGAACGCGGGCAGTTCGACGTAGAATTCCAGGGCGTTTTTGCCCGTCAGCATGAATTCGGTCACATCGCCAAAGGCCAGCCGGTTGATCACCGTGCCGGCGACCGATGCAATCACAATAGGGGCAAAGGCGTGAAGCGCGAAATGACGCAGCACGACCTCTAGCGCGAACAGAGCCCCTGCGATCGGCGCGTTGAAGCTAGCGGATACAGCCGCCGCAACAGCGCATCCCAACAGGTCACGCCCGGTAATTCCATTGGCCCGGATCAGCCTGCAGACAGCGGTCGAAATCACCGCCGCCAGATGCACCACCGGCCCTTCCCGTCCGCTGGACCCCCCAGATGACAATGTGATCAACGACGCAGCAGCAGAGGCCAGACCGCGCCGTACCTCAACCCGGCCTTCGTTCAGCGCCGCACCTTCGATGACATCAGCGACAGAGCGGACGCGACCGTCATCTGTAAACCGGTCCAGAATAATGCCAACACAGAGGCCGCCAATAATCGGGATCAGGAGGATCTGATACCATGCCAGACCTGCGGCAAAACTCGCCAGATAGGTCGGATCGTCAGTGCCATAAAGAAATGATTGCGCCGCCTCGATCCCCAGACGAAACAGCAATGCCGCCACACCAGCGGCGATGCCGATTGCCAAGGCGATGAACCAGAATTGCACCTGACTGGGGCCACGTGTCTTCATCACGTGCAGACCGTCGCGGCAGACGCCTTTCAGGTCTGTCGCCCCCTGCTCGATCAGTCCCTTTATCGATTTACCCATCGTGCCTCTTGGCGGTTATATGGTCCGATTGGCACTTTGGCCGCCAACAGAACGACGCTGCGGGCAAGCCTTGACTGGCACCACACATCAAACATCCTTCTGTTGTAGGGGATCGTCGGGGGCGGTCCAAGATGGTTTCGGGACCATAACCGGCTTTTCCGACTCGGGTGTTTTTCCTGTCAAGAAGACTTTGCCCAGAACAGGTCCGTACTTGGAAAAGCAGTCCTCGATTCGCTGTTTCGCCTCATCGATTTGTCGGCGTATTTTCGCCGGTGCAAAAATAACACAAATTAGAACTCCGTGATGCGGTGCTGGTTTGAAGTTCGAGTTTACGGAACGTCACAGACTCAACCCAAACGTTAACACGCCATCGGGAGCGCAAAAATGTTAACCAACTGGAATACGGCAGCATACGGATGAAAGCTTGACCAGAACAGATTGCAAATATTGTATAAAAAATGGCTTTGGGAGGGGGTTCAGCAAGACCAAAGGGATGAAATGATGCTCTCTTGGTTAACTTTTTCGTATACGAAAATCAACTTAAAGTGTTTATGTCAGCATTATTGACATACTTTGGGATAGGTTGATGCCTTCCGTGAAACTCTGCTAATTCTTCTTCATGAGATCGATTAGATCTTGTGTAGGTAACGAGTGTCTGGGTTCGGTTCCACATATCGGCGAGAATCTGCCCAAGTTTAAAGGAAGGAAACGTTTGCGGGTCCTTTCACGACACATTTCAAGACGTGCGTGGCGGAGGTGAGTGGCCAAAGCGTACACTGTTACGAGTGGGTTGGGTAACCCGTATGTTCCGGGGGCGACATCAACGTAAGACGACCGAAAGGGAAGCTGCGTTGTTGTCGCCCCCAATTCTTTTCCTACAGATCGATCAACACACGCGCGGCCTCGCGCGCGGCATCAGTCACGCGATCCCCTGACAACATCCGCGCAATTTCATCAACCCGTGCAGACTGATCAAGCGCCACAACCGTTGATGTGGTCGCATCGTTGTCCTGTCGTTTTTCCACCCGCCAGTGGTGCCCACCCAGCGCCGCCACCTGCGGCGAATGGGTGACGACGAGTACCTGCCCGCCCTTGGCAAGATCGGCCAGCCGGCGGCCGACTGCATCTGCGGTCGCCCCACCCACGCCACGGTCAATCTCGTCAAAGATCATGGTCAGACCTTGCGCGGCATCGGTCAGGCAGACCTTGAGCGCCAGCAGGAACCGGCTTAACTCTCCGCCCGATGCGATCTTGTTCAACGGCCCCGCAGGTGCGCCTGGGTTGGTCGCAACGGTAAATGCGACTGCATCAGCACCCTCCGGCCCCGGTTCGGCCACGGTAATGCTTGTCGCAAAAACGGCCCGTTCCATTTTCAGCGGCGCAAGCTCTGCCGCCATTGCCTTATCCAATGCTTTGGCGGCCTTTGCGCGCTTCTGGGTCAGGCGCATGGCATTGGCATCATAGTCTGCCTGCGCCGCCTCAACAGCCACAGTCAGGGATTTCAGATCACTGGCGCTGTCATCCAATACGGCAAGCCGGGCGCGCAGGTCATCCGCAAACGCACGCAGATCATCGGCCAGAACACCATGTTTACGCGCAAGACCCCGGATCGCGAATAAACGTTCTTCGACATCTTCCAATTCTGACGTGTTGAAGGACAATGCATCAAGGCAATCCGCCACACCTTGCTGGGCTTCGTCCAACGCCAGCATGGCCTGTTCAATCGCGGCGAGTGGTGCATCCAGACGCCCCTCCGCCTTGTCGGCGACGGCTTGCAACCAGCGCGAAGCGTCGGTGACCAGCCCCTCTGCTCCTTGCAAACCTAGCGCCTCACCAGCCTTGCCGATATCAGCACGGATCTTTTCAGCGGCTTGCATCAGGCGACGTTGCGTATCAAGTGCGGCCTCTTCCCCCGCCTCAGGAGAAAGGGCATCCAGTTCCGCCACCGCGTGGCGCAGATAATCCTCTTCTGCTTTGGCTTCGGCTATTTTTGCTTCGGTTGCGGCCAGCGCCTTGCGCGCCTCGCCCAGTGCGCGCCAGCTATCGCGGGTCTTGGCCAGATCATTGTCCAGACCAGCGAACGCATCCAGCATCTGCCGATGACCGCGCGGGTTCAGCAGCCCGCGATCATCATGCTGCCCGTGCAATTCAACCAGTGTATCCGACAGGGCGCGCAACACCTCACCACTGACACGGCGATCATTGACCCAAGCCGTCTTGCGTCCATCCTTGGTATTTATGCGGCGCAGGATCAGCTCATCTTCGGCAGTGATCCCCGCCTCTTCGAGTACCGCGTGGGCCGGATGGTCAGGGGCAAGGTCAAACCACGCTGTCACCTCGCCCTGATCCGCGCCTTGCCGGACCAATTCGGCCCGGCCACGCCAGCCAAGCACGAAGCCCAACGCATCAAGCAGGATGGATTTGCCGGCACCGGTTTCGCCTGTCAGAACATTCAGCCCGGGTTGAAACGCGATTTCCAACCGGTCGATAATCAGCATGTCGCGTATGTCTAGGCCGCGTAGCATGTCGCGCCCCCCGGGATCGGCCCTAGGCCACCATGCCTACAGCCATTCACCGCGCACCACCTGCCGGTAGATCGATGCCAGCCAGTTGTCGCCTGCCACTTCAGGCGGCAAACCCCGGCCGTTCAACAGCGCGAAACTGGATTCGTACCACTGGCTCGACCGGTAATTCAGACCAAGAATGGCACCCGCTGTCTGCGCCTCTTCCATCAGACCAAGGGCCATGTAGCTTTCCACAAGCCGGTGTAGCGCCTCGGCGGTATGGGTGGTGGTCTGGAAATCTTCGACCACGGTGCGGAACCGATTGGCGGCGGCCGCATAATGGCCACGCTTGAGGTAGTAGCGCCCGATTTCCATTTCCTTGGCCGCCAGATGATCAAAGGCGAGATCGAATTTCAGCACCGATGTGCGGGCATATTCGCTGTCTGGATAAACCTCAATCACCTGCCTTAGGGCCTGCAATGCCTGGAATGTCAGCCCCTGATCACGGCCAACTTCGTCGATCTGGTCATAATAGGACAGGGCCAGCAGATAGGCGGCGTAAGGCGCATCCTCTTCCGCCGGGTAGAAATCCAGATAACGCTGTGCAGCAGCACGACTATTGGGATAATCGCCGTCGCGGTGATAGGCAAAGGCCTGCATGATCAACGCGCGTTGGGCGTATTCGGAATAGGGGTAAAGCCGCTCAATCTCGCCAAATGAAAACGCAGCGTCGTCGGGCTGGCTGTTTTCAAGCTGCCGTTCGCCGCGTTCAAAGATCTGCTGGGCGGTCAGGTTTTCCAGCGGGGCTTCGTTAGAGGTGCCGCAAGCCACCAATAGCGCCAAGGCGAAAACCGCGCCAATACGCGCGCGTGTCTTGCTGGACCTGCCTGACATTATTGTTGTCCCCACGCTGTGGTCGCTCGGAATTGGGGCGCATTGGCCCATGGTTGGGTTTCGGTCTAGCATAGAAAAATCGGGGGCAAAATGCCTTTTGCACCGCAGTTCGATCAACTATCTGAAGGTGTTGTTATGCAACCGCGTGAAGATCGGCCATGCTGACGCCCACGCCGGGCAGACGAGCGGCGATTTTGGCGTCACAATTCACCCAGCGCCATGCGTCTGGATCCGCGAACAGGGCACGCAACAGCTTGTTCGTCATGGCGTGACCGGACCGGGCACCGGTGTAACGACCCAGGATGGGTGCACCGGCCGTGTAAAGATCACCCAGCGCATCCAGCATCTTGTGGCGCACAGCCTCATCCGCGTGGCGCAGGCCACCTGGGCTCAGCACCTTGTCACCATCGACGACAACGGCATTATCCATGGTGCCGCCCAGGGCCAGCCCATTGGCGCGCATCGCATCCACATCAGAAGACCGGCAGAAAGTGCGGCTGTCACAGAGTTCGCGCACGAATGTTCCATTGGCCAAATTTAGCGTCTTTTGCTGACGACCAATCGCCTCGTCCGTGAATTCAATTTCGAAATCAATCTGCAGGGTCGTTGCCGGTGAAAGCGTTGCCCGGGCTCGACCATCGGCCACGGTGATTTCCTTGAGGACTTCAATCGCGCGCAACGGGGCCGACAGCCGGGTCAGCCCGGCCTTCACAAAACCACGCACAAACGCAGAGGCGCTGCCATCCAGAATAGGCACTTCCGGGCCATCAATCTCGATCAGGGCGTTATGCACGCCGCATCCGGCAAGCGCTGCCATCAGATGTTCGATGGTGGAAACGGTGACGCCATCGGCATTGGTCAGGCGCGTATTCAGCGGCGAAACGATCACATTGTCCCATGTCGCCCGCAGCTCAGGACGCCCCGTCAGATCCGTACGGCGAAACACGATACCTGTCGACGCAGCCGCCGGACGCACAACAATGCGCACCGGTGCACCGGAATGAAGTCCGGTGCCGTCAAAGGTCACGTCAGTGTTCAGTGTCGTTTGCACGGGGGTGAGGCCCTTATGGCGTATTTCTTGCTGGCCATGAAGTAGAGTGCGGGGGGCGATGTCTCAACTCACTCTTTACAACGGTCTGAAACATCGGCGGGCGATTTTGTGGCAACAATGTGGCAGGCGCAGCAAGCCTATGTTTCTGAAAGAAAAAGGCCACCAAATGGTGGCCCTTCTTGTGATTTCAACCTGACGTCATTTGTTGCAAAAAAGCACGCCCTAGTTGGCCTGACGACGCAGAAAGGCCGGAATCTCGATTCGATCCTGATCCTCGGTTTGCTCTGGCTCTTGCCGGATCGCGGTGACCTGCGGCTGCGTGCGCGCTGGTTGCTGAGCGGCGCCTTCGGCCTGCGCGCCGGTCATCCGGTTGATCAGGGAATTGATCCCGAACCGTGGCTTTTCACCCTCTTGCGCCGCGGGCGTGGCCGCCTGCTGCGGACGCTGCTGCTGTGCCGACTGGTTGGTCTGCTGACCGGGCGCACGGGCGACGGCGGCCTGCAGGCGCGCCAGTGCTTCGGGCGTCGGGGTGCCGGGTGCCGCTGCGCGTGGGGCGACAAAGGTTTCCGCCTCTGTCAGTTGCGGGGACGGGCGTGGTTTATAGGCAGGCGGCGGCAGATCATCATCTGCCTGTGCCTGCTGTGCGACCTGTGGTTCAGGCTGACGCTGCTGGGACGCGGCAGGGCGCGGTGTAGGTTCGGCACGCGGCACATCGAGTTCGGCAAAGGATGGCTGCTGTTCGGTTTCCGCAACGGCGGCCACGGCTGGTGCTTCTTCGACCGGTTGAGGTGCGGGGGCTTCTGCGGTTTGGGCCAGCGGGGCGGCCATGGACCGGCGCGGCAAAGGTTGGTCGGCGTGGCTCACGGCGGCATCGATCCCGGTGGCCACAACGGACACCCGCATCTTGCCTTCCATATTGGTATCAAGGGTCGAACCGACGATGATATTCGCCTCTGAATCAACTTTTTCGCGGATCTTGTTCGCAGCCTCATCCAGTTCGAACAAGGTCAGGTCGTAACCCCCCGTAATGTTGATCAGAACACCCTTCGCACCTTCCAGCGAAATCTCGTCCAGAAGCGGGTTGGCGATGGCCTTTTCAGCCGCCTGGATGGCCCGGTTCTCGCCATCGGCTTCACCGGTCCCCATCATCGCCTTGCCCATTTCGTCCATTACGGCGCGCACATCGGCAAAGTCGAGGTTGATCAGGCCGGGACGCACCATCAGGTCAGTCACACCCTTCACACCCTGATAAAGCACGTCATCCGCCATCGCGAAGGCTTCGGTAAAGGTGGTGTTTTCATTGGCCAGACGGAACAGGTTCTGGTTCGGGATGATGATTAGCGTATCAACAACCTTTTGCAGGGCTTCGATCCCTGCATCGGCCTGCTGCATCCGCTTGCCGCCTTCAAACTGAAACGGCTTGGTCACAACACCAACAGTCAGCACACCCAATTCACGGGCAGCTTGGGCAATGATCGGCGCCGCCCCTGTCCCGGTGCCACCACCCATACCGGCGGTGATAAAACACATATGTGCCCCAGCCAGATGATCGACAATCTGTTCAATGCTTTCTTCGGCGGCTGCTGCACCCACGGTCGCGCGGGCCCCTGCCCCCAAACCTTCGGTGACTTTCAGGCCCATCTGGATCTTGGCCGAGGCACGCGATTGCTGCAGCGCCTGCGCGTCGGTATTGGCCACGACAAACTCGGTCCCGTCAAGCTCCTGCTCGATCATATTGTTGACCGCATTACCGCCTGCGCCGCCGACGCCGAACACGGTGATGCGTGGCTTCAGTTCTTCATGCCCCGGAAGGGAAAGATTCAATGTCATAACTCGATCCGCCTGTTTTTATATGCCCGTGCCCACGAGCGCCTGCTGATTATTGCGTCGACTTTAACGCTGTGATGCCGAAAGGTCACGACAAAAACACAAAATCGCCACCAAATCTGGACAAAAACTCTGACTTTTCTGCTTGATCTCGGCCAATCGGCAAGATGTTGCGTATTACCAGTTGTCCTTGAACCATTTTACCGCCCGTTTCAGCGATCTGGCCGGATATCTGTCGGCCGGAATTTCGAAATCCCACCATTCATCCTGTGGATTCGCCGCAAAGAGCGAGAGGCCAACCGCACTGGAAAATGCAGGCCCGATAGCGGCTTGCGGCAATCCCTGCACCCGCAACGGACGGCCCAAACGCACCTGCTGGCCCAGAATTTTGCTGGCCAAACCATCAAGGCCGGGGATCTGGCTGCCGCCGCCTGTCAGCACGATCTGCTGACTTGGCAAATGCTCAAAACCCGCCGCATCCAGACAGCTGCGTACCTCTTCCAGAATTTCCTCGACCCGGGGGCGCATGATCCCGATCAGTTCGGCCCGGCTGACCGTCCGACGGTCGTGCTCCCAATCGCCGGTATCGCCGCCGATTTCGATCATCTCGCGATCATCCATGCCGGTGGCGACAACGCCGCCATAAAATGTCTTGATCCGTTCGGCTGTCGCCGCCGGAATCTGCAGCCCCATGGAGATATCACTGGTCACATGTTCACCACCCATGCGCACGGCATCGGCATAGATCATGTGTTTCTTCATAAAGACCGAAATGCCGGTTGATCCGCCGCCAAGGTCGATACAGGCCGCGCCCAGTTCTTGTTCGTCCTCGACCAGCGATGACATGCCCGACACATAGGCCGACGACGCCAGCCCGGCGAGTTCAAGATCACAGCGCTTGATACAGTAAAACAGATTCTGAACGGCGGTCGCATCGACCGTGAGCATATGCATATCCGTGGTCAGTTGATGGCCAATCTGCCCGCGCGGATCAGCAAGACCCGACCGGTGATCCAGCGCGAAATTGACCGGCTGCGCGTGCAGCACCTCGCGATCCGCGCCATAATCCGGCACGTCGCAGCTGGCCATGACCTGACTGATATCCTGCTCGGTCACCATGCCGCCCGCCACATCGAGCGCGCCGTCCAGACCGTAAGACCGGGGCCGCGCACCAGACAGACACGCGATCACATGATCGACACGAACATTGGCCATTTTCTGGGCCGCCTGCACAGCCGTGCGAATGGCGCGTTCGGTTTCCTGCATCGCGTCGACTTCGCCAAAGCGGACACCGCGTGACCTGGTTGTCGCCGCACCGATCACCCGAAACTGTGACTGGCCCGCCATGGAGCCCACACCATCGACACTGCGAAACCGCTCGGGTCCGTCAAAGCGCAACACCAGACAGGCGATCTTGGATGTGCCCACATCCAGAATAGCCACAACACCCCGCTGCATCGCCGCCTTGCGCATCTGCCGCATCGCCCGCTGACTGTCGTAAAGATCGCCCATTAGTCGCCTGCCCCATCGTTTGTTGTTATTTCGCTGACACGGCGCAGGGCCGCCGCAGCTTCTGCATTCATTCTTAGTGTCGGGCGTTGCGCATTGCGCATGTCCACCACGACCACATCACGCGCCAGCATGTCCTGCGCTTCGTTCAACGCGATGATCCGCTCGAACGCGGGAACGGCCCCGTCATCGGGCAACAGGATGCGCTGGTCGCGATCCAGCACGATATCCCAGCGCCGTTCACCCATGCGCACGACGCCACGGACGCGGTCACGCAAAGGACCGGCCCCGGCATAAAGCGCCAGCGCCTCGGCGATATTCTGTTCGGCGCCATCGCCGGCGATCAGCGGCAAATCCAACCGATCAGCACGGGTTGGCACAGTGCCTGATTCCACACCATCCGCATCAATCAGGCGCAATGTTGTGCCGTCACGCCACAGGGCCACCGGCACGCGCGGGGTCACAGCCACTTCCAACGCGCCGCCCTGCCCAACCTTGACGCTGGCTGATTTGACCGCGTCAAGCGCCTCGACCGTGCGGCGCATCGCCTCAAGATCCAGATCGAAAGAAGAGACCGGAAAGGTCACCGGCAAGGCCGCATCAACCAGCGCGGTGAGCGCATCATCGGCACCGGTAATGGCAATCGCCTGCACCATGAATTGCGGACGGGTCTGAAAGCTTTGCTTTGCTTCGGCAATCCGGGTGTTCAGCATTTCGCGGTTTTCGGGCTTGGAAAAGAACGATGTGGCGATGGCCGCAATCAGCAGGATCGGCACACCAATGCGTACGCTAGCCCGGAAGCCCGGCGTCAGCATCAAACGCTGATAGCGATAGGTCAGCTTGGACGGCGCGGGATCGCGCGGCGCAGTGGCCGGTTTGCGGCGGATCAGCGATCGCATGACGCGTCCTCCACCAGCCAGCGGCACAGTTGGGGAAAGGTGACGCCCACATGTGCCGCCTGTTCGGGGGTGAGTGATGTGGGCGTCATACCCGGCTGGGTATTGGTTTCGAGCAGGATCAGACCATCCAGACCGCGGGCTTCATCCCAGCGAAAATCGGTGCGGCTGATCCCGCGGCAACCCAGCACGCGATGGGCGCGCAGGGCGTAATCCATGCAGGCATCGAAAATCTCGGCGGGCACATCAGCAGGCAGCACATGGCGGGATCCGCCCGGCGCATATTTCGCATGATAATCATACCAGCCGTCGGTGATGATATCGGTCACGGTAAGGGCGCGGTCACCCACGACGGTCGTTGTCAGCTCTCGCCCCGGCGCATAAGCCTCGACCATGACCTGGTCGGGCATGTCATCGGCCAGTTGTGGCGGGCCATTTGCATCCTCATGCACAATGTAGATGCCCACGCTTGAGCCTTCATTGTAAGGCTTCACCACATAAGGCGGTGGCATGACATGGGCGGCACGCACATCGACAGCGGCCGCCAGAATGCTCTCCACGACAGGCAGACCTTCCTTGCGGTAAAGGTCCTTGGTGCGTTCCTTGTCCAGCGCCAGGGCAGAGGCCAGCACGCCGGAATGCGTGTAAGGGATTTGCAGCCACTCCAGAACGCCCTGAATGACGCCATCTTCGCCACCCGGACCATGAAGTGCATTGAAAACGACATCGGGGGCAATTTCGATCAGGCGTGCAGCAACGTCGCGGTCCGCATCGACCTCGATCACTTCGCATTCTGCCTCCCGCAAAGCTGTCGCACATTCGCGGCCCGTACTCAACGAAACTTCACGTTCCGCCGACGGACCGCCCATCAGGACTACAACTTTCGGGTTTGCCCTGCTCGACATACCCTACCGCCTCTTTCGCGGGTCTTTGGCGACCCGTCAATTATATCGATCCTTGCCTCGGATCAGGCCGTTTTCGGCCAGTTATTTTGCGGTATCTTCACCTAACCGGTTTCCGACCCGCATGATTTCCCATTCTAGCTCAATCCCTTGGCTAGCGTAAACCTTTTTCCGCACCTCTTCGCCCAAATCCTCCAGATCGGCGGCAGTTGCGTCACCGGCATTGGTCAGGAAATTGGAGTGTTTGGTGTTCATGACGGCCCCGCCCAGCGTGGCCCCGCGCATCCCCGCCTGATCAATCACCTTCCAAGCCTTCAGATCATGAACATCATCCGCTTGCCCGGTCGAGGAAAAACCCGCCGGATTGCGAAAGGTCGATCCGGCAGTGCGATCCTTGGTCGGCTGGGTTTCGTCGCGCTTGGCCAACTGGTCCTGCATTTGCTGCGCCAAAGCCTCGGGATCGCCTGCGGGCGGGGTAAACCGGGCTTGCACGATCACGGCACCGTCAGGGATGACGCTTTGGCGATAGGCGAGTTTCAGGGCGTCGGTCGCCACCTGGGTCACCGTGCCATCGCGCAGCACCAGGGTTACCGATGTTAAAACATCGGCCACGTAAGTCCCGTAACACCCCGCATTCATCCGCACAGCACCGCCAATCGTGCCGGGAATCGTGCGCAGAAATGTCAGGTCCAGCCCTGCCTCGGCGGCCTTGCGCGCAACATGGGCGTCAAGCGCAGCCGCGCCAGCGGTGACAATACCACCCTCAATGCTGATTCCATTAAACCCGCGCCCCAGACGAATGACGACACCGCCAATTCCCCCGTCGCGGACAATCAGGTTACTGCCTACCCCCATCGGAAACACCGGCACAGCCGGATCAAGGGCGGCGAGAAATTCGGACAGATCATCAACATCGGCGGGCTGAAACAACATTTCAGCGGGTCCACCGACCCGCATCCATGTCAGTTCCGCCAACGGGCGATGCGCGGTCAGTGTGCCGCGCACCGGAGGGAGGTCAAGCATGTATCATCCTTCTGCCACGCAGCCATCCAACAAGGCCACCCAATCCAAGTCCTGCACCGGCGGGCGCCGCCAAAAAGGCCAGCGCAATAACGTAACCAAAGCCGTCCCAGCCGCTGGCCTGTTCCATTCCAAAAAACATCGTACCTGTAAACCCTGCCCAAAGCAGGCCCAGCAATGTCAGGATCGGTGCGCTGCGTGCTTTGGCGGCGAAATAGGTCGCTACGCCGGCCGCCAGAAAAGTCCCAATAGGAACAGCAAAAATCAGGAATTCTTCACCAGTCATGATTCGTCTCCATTTATGAACATTGTTCATTTTTAGCAAATTAATGAACAGTGTTCAAGTATTTTGTGAAGCGCCCTAAATCCGCCGATCATCCTTGCGACGCAGCATCCACCCAAGCAGCGCCCCTGCCCCCGCCCCGACCAGCGTTGGCAACACAAACAGCAACGCGCCACCCATGGCGATCACCGGGTCAATCCCAAAGGGTCGCCCGGCGGCATAGATCAGGATCGTCAGCACCGCACCCAGCCCCGAGATGATGCTCAGCGCCAACCCGGACTGCCCGCCGCGCACCAAACGCGCCAGCCCCATAAAGGCGATCAGCGCGCAGGCGCACATGACACCGAGAATGGCAAATGTCTGCATCATCAGCGCTGTAACTGGCGGCGCAGCCAGCGATAAAGATAGATCAGCGGCCAGCGCAGCACCGATGCTGCAACGATCAGGAAAATGACAGCATATATCATGGTACCGCTCCAGATCAGCCAAACCAGCATTGGTGCCCCGATCGCCATCAGAACATAGGCCCGCCGCCAGTGATTGTCGTTGGAGGGGATCAGGGCCATCACAAAGGCCACGACGATCCACAGACAAATCGCCAGGATCGGCGCCATCATTTCGGGATCTCCGGCCGCTCACCACGGGCCCGTTTGTAAAGATAGATCAGCGGATTGCGGAACATGGACACAAAGGCCAGCAACCCCAAGACACCGAAAACCCAGCCATGCGCATAGCCGATCCAGACAATCAGAAACGGGGCAGCAATCAGCAGGGTCAAACCCGGCTTATACTGATGCTTCATAGGCAACAGCGCCACAATCGTGGCAGCAAGCACCCAAAGGCAGCCGATGATCAGCGGCAAACTCATGGATGTTCGGTGGCCTGACTAGTCATCTTAATAAACCTGCGTCAATCATGCTCTGATATCGACAGATTAAGGCAGACATAGACGATGGCCAAGAGATCATAACAAAACCATCGCGGATTGACCCACTTGCCCCAAGATCTCGTCATCCGTGTTATCGCTGTCGGGGACTTCTTCCTACGTGGTGGATGCGCCAAGCCGCGCCGGCAACCCGTTCGCCCAGGCGCTGATCGTCCCCGCCCCGAGGCAGACAACCATATCGCCCGGCCTTGCCTGTTCGCGGATGATCCGCACCAGATCATCCTCGGATTCGACGATCCGTGCATGTCTGTGGCCGTGCCGGATCAGACCTGCGACCAGATCGGCGTGGCTCGCGCCTTTGATGGGCTCTTCGCCGGCCGCAAAGACTTCAGAGATACCCACCACGTCGGCATCGTTGAAACAGGCGCAGAATTCATCGAAGTGATGCGACAAGCGGGTATAGCGGTGCGGCTGATGCACGGCGATGACCCGACCTTCGCTCGCCTGCCGGGCCGCTTTCAGCACGGCGGCAATCTCAACCGGGTGATGGCCGTAGTCATCAATGATCGTCACCCCGTCCACTTCACCGACCTTGGTAAAGCGCCGGTTGACACCGCCAAAGCCCTTTAAGGCCGCTTTGATCTCGTCCTTTTTCATGCCCAAGTGGCGGGCGACTGCGACAGCAGACAAGGCGTTGGACACGTTATGGTCCCCCGGCATCGGCAATTCGCAACCTTCGATCACAGCGTCTTCATTCTGCAGGGCGATGTCGAAATGGGCCACGCCTGACTTATAGGTCAGGTTGATCGCACGCACATCGGCCTGCGCGTTGAACCCAAAAGTGACGACCCGCCGGTCAGTGATCTTGCCGACCAGCGACTGGACATCCGCGTCATCGGTGCAGCACACGGCCAGCCCGTAAAAGGGGATGTTCGACACGAAATCGTAGAAGCCCTGATGCAGCGCCTCCTCTGTGCCCCAATGCTCCATATGCTCGGGGTCGATATTGGTCACGATAGCGATGGTCGCTGGCAAGCGGTTGAACGTGCCATCGCTTTCATCGGCCTCCACCACCATCCATTCGCCCTGCCCCATGCGCGCGTTGGAGCCATAGGCGTGGATGATGCCGCCATTGATCACGGTCGGGTCGATCCCGCCTTCGTCCAGCAGGGCCGCGACCATGGTGGTTGTCGTGGTCTTGCCATGTGTGCCTGCCACGGCCACGTTGGATTTCAGGCGCATCAGTTCGGCCAGCATCTCGGCCCGGCGGACGACAGGCAGGCCCTTGGCCCGCGCCTGATCCAGTTCGGGATTCCCCGGCTTGATGGCTGACGAAATCACAACCACCTCAGCCCCTTCTAGGTTTTCAGCGCGCTGGCCTTCATAGATCACAGCGCCCAGCGCTTTCAGCCGGTCGGTGATCTTGGACGATTTCAGATCAGACCCCTGCACCTGATAGCCATGGTTCAAGAGCACCTCGGCGATACCGGACATGCCAATCCCACCGATGCCCACAAAATGGATCGGACCCACATCAAGGGGCAGTTTTGTTGCTGCGTTCATCACCGGGTTCCCGTCCATCATGTTTCGCGTCCCTCTGCCAGATTTTCCACCAATTGCACAAGGCGTTCCGTCGCATCCGGCACGCCACAGGCGCGGGCAGCCTGCGCCATTTTCATCGCCCCATCGCTGTTTTCAAAGACCAGCGCAATCTGGTCGCGCAATGTGTCCACCTCGAACATCGTCTCGGGCATCATGATCGCCGCCCCCGCCTCAACCAGTTGGCGGGCATTCGCGGTCTGCTCATCCCGAATGGCGCTGGCCAGCGGCACCCAGATCGCGGGGCGCCCGATGATGCTCACATCCGCCACGGTCGACGCGCCGGAACGGGCAATCACCAATTGCGCATCCGCCATCCGCCCCGGCACATCGTGAAAGAAAGTCTGCACATCCGCAGTCAGCAACTCGCTTTCATAATAATCAGTCACCCGGGCCAGATCCTCTTCCCGAGCCTGTTGGCTGACGCGGATATTGCGACGCAGATGTTCGGGCAGGCTGGCGATGGCAGGCGGCACGATATCGGACAGAATACGCGCACCCTGGCTGCCGCCGAGAACCAGAATGGACATCGGATAGTCGCCAGGCGGAATGTAGGGGGCGCCCTCGCGTTCCAGAATGGCTGCACGGACCGGGTTGCCGGTATGCACACCCTCAACACCTGCGGGTAACTCGGTAGGCCAGGTCCCGCAGGCCACCGCATCGACACGGCGGGCAAAAAGCTGATTGACCCGGCCAAGCACGCCATTCTGTTCATGGATCATGCGTGGCACACGCAAGGCCCAGGCTGCCGCCATCGCCGGGATCGCGGGATAGCCGCCAAAGCCTATAACAACGCTGGGCCGGTCGCGCAGCATCCGCCATTTGGCCGCGACGATGCCGCCCAGAACGCGGAACGGGACCAGCAGCTTTTGCAAAATGCCGCCACGGGCAAAGGTGGCGCTGCCCACCACGTTGATTTCGACCGCATCGGGGAACCCACCTGTATAACGCGCACCACGCGCATCGGTGGACAGTTTCACCCGCCAACCCTTTTCCAGCATCGCCTCGGCCAGGGCCTGCGCGGGAAACATATGCCCGCCGGTTCCCCCGGCGGCGATGATCAGCAGCGGTGATTTCATCGATTGGCCCTGCGCAACAGGATATCCTCCATCTCGCCCTGCGGACGCGTGCGGGTAAAGGCAAGCAGCATGCCCACGGCAATGCCACCGGCAATCAGGGACGACCCGCCATAGGACACAAATGGCAACGTCATGCCCTTGGCCGGTAACAGGCGGACCGCGACCCCCATGTTGATCATCGCCTGCACACCGAACGCACAGGCCAGTCCCGTGCCCGCCAGCCGAATAAAGGGATCACGTTCTTTCATCAGGCGCAGCAGGGATCGGACAACAATCACCGTATAGAGAGCGATGATAACCAGCACGCAGATCAGGCCGTATTCCTCTGCCGCGACAGCAATAATGAAATCGGTATGAGCATCCGGCAGCGACCATTTCACCTGCCCCTCGCCCACACCAACGCCAAAGAAGCCACCTTCGCGGATGGCATTGGTGGCATAACCCAGCTGGGTGGTCGGATCGACATCAGGGGACAGGAACCCGTCAATCCGGCGGGCAAAATGCTCGGAATTGGAATAGGCGACAGTACCAGCAAACACCACCAAACCGGCGAGCATGCACAGGATCAGCATCGGGGCACCGGCCACGAAATACATCACACCCCAGGCAAACAGGATCAGGGCCGCCTGCCCGAAATCCGGCTGCATCGCCAACATCAGGACAATCACCATGGTCAGCACAAATGAGTATGATTTGCCCGGCGGGCCACCGATCTGCTGGCTCGCGGCAAGCAACCAGGCCGCCATGACAATGAAGCCAGGCTTAAGGAATTCAGACGGTTGCAACGACGCAAAACCCAGTGAATACCAGCGCACTGCCCCTTTGCCGAAATCCGTGCCCAGCACGGGCAGCATGGCAAGGGCAGCAAAGGCCGCGATAAATCCCAACACGGCCAGACGGCGGACAAGTTTGGGTGACATCATCGAAATGACGAACATCACCACCATCGCCATGGCACCAAAGATCGCCTGACGGGTCACATAATGAAACGGCTCCAGCCCGTTCTTGGCCGCCAGGGGTGGGGATGACGCAAGACCCAGCAACAGACCAATCCCGAACAGGATCAGAATGCAGGACATTGTCCATTTATCAATTGTCCGCCACCACCGGGGAAGAACCGGGTCACCGGATGATACCGGGACCGTCCCATAGACCATTTCCGTCATGGATCACCGCCAAACTGCCTCTACTGCCCGGTTTGTCCCGGGTCTGATGGCACCTTAACGCGCAACTTCTCGCGATTCCACCAAAACCTTCTGCTTCTTCCGAGCACAAATATCCCCGCCGGAGGCATCAAATTTCTGGAAATTTGATATCCCGTCTGTCCCATGCCACATGGACCGGATGAAGGTTGAAACTCTTATCATCGGGGCCGGGGCGGCTGGCATGATGTGCGCGGCCCATGCAGGCCCCGGCGCGCTGATCGTTGATCATGCAAAGGCCCCGGGTGAAAAAATCCGCATCTCCGGCGGCGGGCGCTGCAACTTCACCAACCTGCACACCAGCCCCGCCAATTTCCTCAGCCAGAACAGGCATTTCTGCAAATCGGCGCTGGGGCGGTATACCCAGTGGGATTTCATTGATCTGGTCGATCAACACCGGATTCCGTGGCATGAAAAGACGCTGGGCCAGCTGTTCTGCGACACCACAGCCCGCGACATCATCGCCATGCTGCTGGCGGAAATGGACAAGGCGGGCGCGCAACTTTGGTTGCTGACTGACGTAGGCGAGATCAGCCATGATGGCAGCCATTTCTGCGTCATGCTGAGCCGCGAGGGGCGCGCAACAGCAGTCACCGCGCGGAATCTTGTTGTCGCCTCCGGCGGCAAATCCATTCCCAAGATGGGGGCGACCGGGCTTGGCTATCGGATTGCCGAACAGTTCGGCTTGCCCTTGATCACGCCCCGTCCCGGCCTTGTCCCGCTCACCTTTTCAGACGACAGGTTCAAACCGCTGGCAGGTGTCGCGACCCCGGCACGGGTCACCGCCAACGGCACCAGCTTTGATGAGGCGATCCTGTTCACCCATCGCGGCCTGTCCGGCCCCGCGGTGCTGCAAGCGTCGTCATACTGGCACGAGGGCGAGACGATCAGCGTGAACCTGTCGCCAAAGATGAACCTTCTGGGCACGTTGCAAAGGCAACGCAAAGCGGACGGGCGCAAAGCGCTGACGACCGTGCTGGGCCAGCATCTGCCAAGCCGCCTGATTGATCATCTGGGCGATGAACTAAACCTGAAGGGCAACATCGCCGATCAAAGCGATCTGCGGCTGCAGACCCTTTGCGACGCGCTGCAAAACTGGACGCTGACACCCGGCGGATCAGAGGGGTACCGCACCGCAGAAGTCACGCTGGGGGGCGTGGACACCGACGCGCTCTCCTCGAAAACCATGGCAACGAAGGCGGTTCCGGGGCTCTATTTCATTGGCGAATGCGTGGATGTGACCGGCTGGCTCGGCGGCTACAACTTCCAATGGGCCTGGTCGTCGGGCTGGGCAGCCGGGCGCGCCATTGCCGCGTCGTAAGATGGGTTTAAACCCATCTTACCTTGTCGCATCTGTCACGCGATCAACGAAATCCTCGCCGCGTTTCTCGAAATTGTCATACTGATCGAACGATGCCGCCGCCGGCGCCAACAGCACAACCTCGCCCGGCTCCGCCTCGGCCACAGCCTTGGCCACAGCCACATCCATTGTCGTACAGACCTCCGCCTCTGTCCCGGTCAGTTGCCGCGCGAACCCTTCTGCCTCGCGCCCGATCACATAGGCCTTCACCACATGACCCAGATACGGCACCAGCCCGTCCAGCCCACCATCTTTCTGCAAGCCGCCGCAAATCCAGCGAATTTTCGGAAAGGCCTGCAAGGCCTTGGCGGCGCTGTCCACATTGGTGGCTTTACTGTCATTGACAAAGATCACCCCGTCTTTCTCGGCCACCACCTGACTACGATGGGGCAGGCCGGGGTAGCTGCGCATCGCGGCCTCAATCCCTTTGGGGCCGAGGCCTAGCGTTCGGCAGGTGCCATAGGCCGCGCAGGCGTTCTGGTGGTTATGCGCGCCCGGCAACCCCTTGATATCGCGTAGATCTATCGACCCGATCTGCCGGCCTTTGCGGAATTCTGACAGGAACCCTTTGCGTGCAAAAACGCTCCAGCCGCGTGTCAGTTTCTGACCCGAAGAGACGCGGATGACCCGATCATCCTCCGCATTTTCGGTCAGTTGATTGACCAGATAGCGGCCCTCGACCTCGTCCACGCCGATCACGGCGCGATCCGGACCGCCCTCGGCAAAGAGCCTGCGTTTGGCTGCGAAATACCCGCCAAGGCCTGCATGACGGTCGAGGTGATCAGGAGAAAGATTTGTAAAAACAGCGACATCCGGGGTCATTGCCCGGGCGAGGTCGGTCTGGTAGGAGGACAATTCCAACACCACAACCTCGCCATCATGGGCCGGATCAATATCCAACACCCCGCGCCCGATATTGCCTGCCAATTGGGCGGGGCGGCCATTCTCGACCAGGATGTGATGGATCAGGGCGGCGGTGGTCGATTTGCCGTTTGATCCGGTCACCGCGATCACCCGGGGGGTGGTGTCGAAACTGTCCCAGTCCTGGGTCGCAAAAGACCGAAAAAACAGCCCGATATCATTGTCCACGGGCACACCGGCCTGCATGGCGGTTGCAATGACAGGGTGCGGGGCGGGGTAAAGATGGGGAATGCCGGGGCTGACGATCAGGGCCGCAACATCTTCAAAAGCTTGCGCTTTTGTCAGGTCGCGCAGGTCGAACCCGTCCTGTTCGGCAGCTTCGCGGGCAGGCACACTATCGTCCCAAACCACCGGTACGGCCCCACCGGCGCGCAAAGCCACAGCCGCCGCGCGACCTGTACGGCCAAGGCCCAGAACGGCCACGGTCCGGCCCGCATATCCCTGCACTGGTATCATCGTCGCACCCCTGTTCCGGCAGCCCAATCGCCCGCGCATCAATGCGCATTTTGCGGCCAAGCACAACGGGCGGACGCAACGTTCGGTAGGGCGGAGAGGGCCGCGCAACACCCCTGATCCGCCGAATCACGGGAATCGCAGTTAATGCTGGTGTTTTGGGGAAAATCGCCGGTCGGATTTGCGTCGGCAAAACGTCGGACTTGCGTCGGACCCTTTGCGCGGAATTTCCGGGGTTAAAGGAGCGCGCGGTGGAAAGTGTGAAAGTGGCGTTAAGGTTTTTGGATAGCAGATCATGTTCCCGCCACGCCTTGACAAAGAGACCGCACTGCCCGGCATCCAGATCGCATGATCCAATGAATACCTCCATTCCCTCGCGGACCAGACCAGCCGCAATCGCTTTACCGATCCCGCAGTTTTCGTCTGTGGCCAGTGCCTTTGGTTGCAATGAAGATCATGACGTGCCGTCAATGCGTCAGGAAAGGCAGCGCTTGCGCCCGGAACAAGACTGCGTCGCGGCGGTTCTAACTGCCTTTCATGACGGACCAGCAACCGATGACACCAAGCCAAGCGGACTTTCTATCAACACATACTGATTATCTCTCTTCAGCATAATCCTTACTTCGGCAGAAACTGTTTTTTAACCATTCGGACAGAAGTTGAGCCAACGCAGAAGCGTAGAACGACATACCAAAAGGATAAGAGAATGTCCGGCCGAATCCTGATCATTGATACCGTTGCAACGAACCGCATCGTGTTGAAAGTAAAAATGCTGGCCGCACAATTTTCTGTCGATGCCTGTTCCAGCCGGATCGAGGCCGAAGCAATCATTTCCACCAACCGGCCTGACCTGATTCTCATCAACCTGTCTGACCCGGTCGAGGATCGGCACGAGTTCTGCCGCACCCTGAAAAACGATCCGCAGACATCCGGAATTGCGGTGATCGCCGTTGGCGTGGCCGATACATCCAAGGCCCGGTTCGCCGCCCTTGATGTCGGCGCCGATGACGTGTTGCCGCGCCCGATGAATGACACGCTGCTGCTGGCGCGTATTCGCAGCCTTTTGCGCGTGCGCAGCGCCAGCCAGGAACTGCTGCTGCGCGACAGCACCAGCCGCGCCCTTGGCTTTGAAGAGGCGAACGCGCTGTTTGAAACAGCCGCTCATGTCGCTCTTTTGTCGCCAGAGGATATGCAGGACGGCAATCTGCTGACCATGCTGGGCAAGGGTCTTGGCCAGCCGGTTCGCACGTTGTCGACAGCCGGGGTCCTGAAGGCAACGGCCGTCACACCAGTGCCCGATCTATTTGTCATCGACGCATCGTCGGACACCAGCCAGCACGCCTTGTTCCGGCTTGTCTCGGACTTGCGGTCGCGGTCCGAAACCCGGCAATCGACCCAGCTGATCGTGGTCCCCCATGGCGAACCCGACATGGCGGCCATGTTCCTTGACCTTGGCGCTGATGACATCGTCACCAGCGGCACCTCGCAAGGCGAATTGTCGTTGCGGGCCAAGGCGTTGATCCGGCGCAAGCTGTTGCATGACCGGCTGCGCGATACGGTACGCAACGGGCTGCATGCTGCCGTGACTGACCCGCTGACCGGGCTATACAACCGACGCTATGTGGAATCGCATCTGACCCGGCTTGCCGAACAGTCGCGTGGATCAGGGCGCGAACTGGCGGTGATGATGCTGGATATCGACCATTTCAAATCCGTGAATGACACATATGGACACGCGGCAGGCGACAAGGTGCTGGTGCAACTGGCCGACCGGCTGCGCGAAAATCTGCGCGCGATTGATCTGGTCGCCCGTGTCGGCGGTGAGGAGTTTCTGGTCGCCATGCCGCGCACCAGCGCGGTCCAGGCCCGCAACGCGGCCAACCGGCTGCGCAGGCTGGTCAATTGCCGCCCCTTTGATCTGGGCAATGGCGGGCCAAAGCTGCGGGTCACCGCATCGGTTGGTGTTGCTGTCAGCGGCCAGAACGGGATGCATCAGACAGAACTCACGCGCATGTGCGATCAGGCGGATGCCGCCCTTTATGCGGCAAAATCCGCCGGGCGCGATCAGGTGGCGCTTAGTAAATCAGCCGCCTGAGCGGCGCTCGCGCAGCGGGCGCGACAACTCCTGCTCCAGAATATCGGCAAATGCGGCACGCCGTTCCGGCGACATCGCCGTGATCTGATCAATGAAAGCCTCCTGCGCCGCGTTCTGGATATCGCCCAGACGCGCACGTTGCTCTGCGATCACGTCGCGCAGGGCGTCGGGGTTAAACGGATCCTGCCGCAAACTGGCAATCATCAGGGCCGTCTGGGCGCGCATCTCGCCCCGGCGCAGGCCGGTATCCCGGCGCAAGGCCATGCCGATGGCGCGCCGTTCCTGCGGATCAAGGGCGCGTGCAACCGGACCAAGCCCCAGATCGAACGCCCGTGGCGGCCCGTCACCCAGACGCCCCGACGCCACAGCCCCCACAACCAGCCCCACAACCGCCAGGTTAAGCGCCAGCGAGATCACAAAGATCATCCGCCACAGGCGCGACGGCTTGCTGCTCACCGGTTCAGCCATCCGCAAACCCCTCACCTGTCAGAAAATCAGCGCCGGAAAACAGATCGACCGAAACAACATCGCCCGTTAATCCTGCCGCAAACTCATCGACCACAGCCGGGGGCGCCACGCCGAACCAGAGACCCGCAATGGTTGCTGCGGTCAGCGTCCCTATCGCGGGCCATCCGCCCACCAGATCGAAAAACCGGAACCAAAAACCGGGGGCGCGGGGGGTCACATCTGCCGGTTTCGCCTGCTGCACCGCATCCGCATCCGCCAGCACGCACGCCATCAGATCCTTGGATACAGCCGGTTTCACGTCCCGCGCCTCGGCGAACAGATCATCCAGCATTTTGTCATTCGGGTCAGTCATCGTCATACCCCAGTTCTGCCTTTCGTCCGGCCATGATATCGGCCAGGGCCCGTTTGCCGCGCGCTGTCAGACTTTCCACCGACCGCACGCTGATGTCCATGATTTGCGCAATTTCGGGGTTGGACAGCCCCTCAAGGTGACGCAGCGCCACCGCTTGTGCCTGCCGGTCCGGCAACCGGGCCAATGCATCCGACAGGGCGCGCATCCGCAGATCGGTCTGCATCCGGGTGGTGACACTGGGCGTGCCATCGACCGGTTCGGCCACCTGATCCAGTGACATCGCCCCGCGCCGTTTGCGCAGCCGGTCGGTGCACAGATTGGCCACCACCCTGTACATCCAAGTGCTGACCTGCGCTTCGCCCTGCCGCCAGTCGGGCGCGATTTTCCATAGCCGCATCATGGCGTCCTGCGCCACATCTTCGGCCTCGGCATGATCAGACAACATGCGCGTAGCCTGCGCCAGCACACGCGGCAACAGCCGGGCCGCCAGATCGGCGGCCGCCTGACCATCGCCATTGGCAAAGGCCACCAGCAAAGCGGCGTCGGACACCGGGGTCGCGGGATCGGGTGCTGCTGTCATGTCTCGCTTTGCTAGCCAGATCAGGGCGCCAAGTCCATCGGCAGGGGGTGAGGCGCCCCCCGCCGATGCCCGGATCAGTTGCGGCCGCGGGGGCCATTGCCATTACCACGGCGACCGCCGCCGTCACGGTCTCGTCCACCGCGCCGTTCCTTTGCCGCGGCGAATTCATCCTCTGAAATCGCACCATCGTCGTCGGCGTCGGCACGGTCGAACATTTCCGCCATCCGGTCACCGCCGCGTGCCTGCAACTCTGATTGTTGCAGCAGGCCATCACCATTCGTATCCAGACGCTCCAGCATGCGGGCCGCGCGTTCCGATACGCGCTCGGCCCCTGCGGCCTCCAGTTCTTCAGCAGACAGGGCACCGTCGCCATTGGTATCGCGGGCGGCAAACCGGGCCGCACCTTGCGCCTGCAGTTCTTCCAGTGTCACGACACCATCACCATTGGCATCCAGTGTCGCAAAATCCGGGCGCTCGCGGGGGCCTTGGGCCTCAACCGCGCCAGCAGCCATCACCGTGCCCGACAAAAGGGCCATCATCAAAAGTCGCGTTTTCATTCCTGTATCCTTACTTCTTTGGTTCATCGCAGCGTGTCTTGGCTGCTGACCCTCCTTCAACGGATACCGGGCGCATTTCCGTCGCGGATTCTTGCGAAAATGCGCTTACCCTTGCGTCAACCCCTGTGACACGCAGACGCAAACCCGCCCTGCCCCCTTTCAAATTCCGCATTGATGCGCCATGACGCGTCCATCAGACCCGGAGTGCCGCAGATGTCAGACGCCCAGACCAACCCGCAGGAACGGCCCATGAAACCCGCCATCTGGCACGGGCTGCGCCGCCGCTGCCCCAATTGCGGCGACGGGGCCCTGTTCGAAGGCTATCTGAAAGTCACCCATGACTGCCCTGTCTGTCAGGAAGAACTGCACCATCATCGCGCCGATGATGGCCCGGCTTACCTGACGATCCTGCTGGTCGCGCATATCCTTGGCTTTGCCATGCATTTCATGTGGGTCCAGTTCCGCCCTGACCCTTTGGTCATGGGGACGATTTTGGCGGTTGGCGCGGTGGCCCTGTCGCTTTACCTTCTGCCAAGGCTCAAGGGGATGGTCGTTGGCATCCAGTGGGCAAAGCGCATGCATGGGTTCGGGCAAAAGGTCTGACCCGTCAGGGGAAAGACATGGATAAGACTGACATTCGTGATGCGGCCACCATCATCGTGCTGCGTGACCCGCACAGGGCACCGGCGGTGCTCATGGGCCAGCGGGGCAAGGATGCGGCCTTTATGCCCGGCAAATTCGTCTTTCCCGGCGGGGCGGTCGATACCAATGATGCCATGGTGCCGATCACACCGCTGGACAAGCTCCATAGCAAACGCCTGACCGAAGAAAGCCACCTGACGCCGCAAACCCTCGCCGCCGCGGCCATCCGTGAACTCTGGGAAGAAACCGGTCAGATCATCGGGCACAAGGCCAAATGGCGCGACGCCCCCAAAGGCTGGCGCGGTTTCGCCACCGCTGGATACCAACCCAATGGGGCCGCCCTCGAATTCTTCTTTCGCGCTGTCACCCCCAAGGGACGCACCCGCCGGTTTGACGCGCGGTTCTTTCTGACACGCGCTGACGATCTGGTCACCAACCCCGATGATTTCGGCGGGGCGGAGGATGAACTGGCCCATCTGCAATGGGTCCCGCTGGCTGAGGCACGCAATTTTGATCTGCCCTTCATTACGCAGGTGGTTCTGGCCGAACTGGGCGGGCGGATCAAACGGGGCGAACCTGCCTCAAGCGTTCCGTTCTTCCGCAATGACGATGAGAAGAACCTGATCTCACGGCTGGGCAACCGCAGCCTGCTTTAGGTTACCAGCACAAGCATGACGATACTCGCCGTCAGCAGCAGCAATCCCTGCCATTCGCGCCGGTCGATCCGTTCGCCGAATACGAACGCGCCGATGATCAGCGAAAACACCAGCTCCACCTGCCCGACCGCGTTCACATAAGCCGCGTTCTGCAACGTATAGGCCATGAACCAGCAGATCGAACCAACCATACTGGTCAGCCCCACCAGCCCGGCCACCCGCCAGACCCGCAACACAAGGCTGATCTGCCCCCGCTCGCGCCAGGCCAGCCAACCGGCCATCGCCACAGTCTGAAACGCCGTCACAAAGGCCAGCGTGACAATCGCTCTGTAAAAGAAATCACCATCGCCCAGCGACAGCGACGCGCCGCGATAGCCATTGCCGGAAATCGCAAACAACATCCCCGCCCCCAGGCCAAGCGCCGTGGCGCGGTTGAAAATCCGGCGATGCCACGCGCCCACCCCATCCGGCGGGTCCGACAACAGCAGAACCCCCGCCAGTCCCAGGCACATCGCCCCGATAGCAGGCCAAGAGAACACATCGCCCAGCACCAAAAACCCGACAGCCGCGCTCAGCAGCACCTCGGTCTTCTTGAACGTGATCCCGACGGCAAAGTTGCGATGCGCAAAGAGCGCCACCACACACATCGTCGCCAATATCTGCGACGTGCCGCCCGCCAGCATGTAAGGCCAGAACGCAGGCGGGATCTGCGGCGCGCCCTGCCCGCTTGTATTGGCATAGACAATCGCAATGACGGCAACCAAAGGCGAGGAATAGATGAACCGGGCAAAGGTCGCGCCCGCCGTCGATAGCTGCGTCGCCTTCAGATGCTTTTGCAGCATGAAACGCAGCGACTGCGCAAAGGCCGCCGCCATGGTGATGGGGATCCAAAGCTCCATGAAAACCGCTATGCCCCTGAAATCAGGGAAAGACTAGGGGGAATGACATGGCAAGCATTTGCGAGTTTCCCGCCTATTCCTCGCCCCGACCCTCCGCGTCACGATCGCGCCCGTAACCTCGGGCAGTCGGAAATGGCGGCAACCACTCTTCGCGCCGAATGACCCAGCATTCGTATGTCGGTCGGAGTTGGTCGGGCGCGTCCAGTGATCCAAGATGCAGTTCGACCTCGTCATCTGTGCGTGCAAAGACTGACGATCCGCAAACAGGGCAAAAATGCCGACCGGCATGGCTGCGTGTCTCACCCTCGACTGTCACCGCATCCTGCGGAAATACCGCCGCGGCATAGAACAACGCGCCGTGATGCTTGCGACAGTCAAGGCAATGACAAACACCCACCCGGTATGGCGCGCCCGAAGCAGAAAATCTGACGCGACCACAAAGACAACCGCCCGTATATCGATCCATGCTTCGTCTCCGTCAGTGTCGTAACGCTCAACGCACCCCCACCGCTGCCCCGGCGCCGTCAGGGCGCGGCAACGCGGCATGGGCAGCGGCAACGCGGCCCAATGGCACCGCAACCCGATCATCCGGATCGCAGGCGCGCCGCGTCTCCAAACTCACATGCAGCAGGAAATGTTCGCCGGTGGCCAACTCTCGATCCCCTTCGAACATCCGGTGGAACAGATGCATCTTCTTGCCTTCACCCTGCAATACCTGCGTTTCCACCCGGATCATCGCCCCGGCATGGACCTCGTCCAGATGCCGGATATGGGTTTCAGCGGTGAAAAAGCTGGAGCCACTGGCGATATAATCTGCATCACACCCCACCAGCCACATCATCCGGTCCGTGGCATCGCCAAAGGCCTGCAGATACTTCGCCTCGTTCATGTGGCCGTTATAATCGGTCCAGTCCAGCGGCACGACACGTTCAACCGTCACAATCGGCTGGGTCAGATCATCGGGCAGGGCGATCTGCCCGGTCAGCCGCGCATCATGTGCCTTCAGCAGGGCACCCGCCCCCCAATCCTGCGTCTTCAGCCCGCGCAGGATCGTGACAAGGTTATTGTCGCGGGCGCGTTCGAGCTCGCGGATACTCAGGTGACCGGATTGCGCATCTGACTGCCCCGCCACCTGATCGATCAACTCATCGGTGAGTTCCGGCACATCCATCAGCTTGGTCCATGGCCACTGCAGGCATGGGCCAAACTGTTCGATGAAATGGCGCATACCGGCCTCGCCCCCGGCAATCCGATAGGTCTCGAACAGACCCATCTGCGCCCAGCGCAGGCCAAACCCGTAACGGATGGCACTGTCGATTTCCTCGGTCGTGGCGATCCCGTCCTTGATCAGCCACAGCGCCTCGCGCCAGACCGCCTCAAGAAACCGGTCGGCAATATGGGCGTCAATCTCGGCGCGCACATGCAGGGGATACATACCGATGTCGGTCAGAATATCCTTGGCCTGCTGCACAAACGCGGTCTGGTTTTTGTCGGTCGGCACCAGTTCCACCAGCGGCAGCAGGTAGACCGGGTTGAACGGATGCGCGACCAGGATCTGTTCCGGCCGGGTCGCACAGCCCTGCAATTCAGACGGTTTGAACCCGCTGGTTGATGACGCAATCACCGCCGCAGGGTCGCAGTGTTCCTGCACGGTCTGATACACCTTGCGCTTCAGCTCCAGCCGTTCCGGCACGCTTTCCTGTATCCAGACGGCACCGGCAACCGCGTCAGACATGGCATCGTGAAAACTCAAGCGGCCTTCGGGCGGCAGTGCCACATCCGACAGGCCCGGCAGCGACCGGCGGGCATTCGCGATCACCTCACCGATCTTGCGTTCCGCCTGCGGGTCAGGGTCAAAGACCCGCACATCCCATCCCATCAGCAAAAATCGGGCGGCCCAGCCGCCGCCGATCACACCACCGCCGATGATGGCTGCCACCTGCCCCATCGCCTAGCCCGCTGGATTAGAGGCGGGATTGTTGAACTCATCCACCGGCTGCGGCTCTCCGCGCACCTGCGGATCACAGGCAATCATCGACGTGCTGGCATCGCGGATGATCAGACCACCCCGCGCACGGCATTGCTCAAACGTCATGGCATTGCCGATGACCATGAACTCGCGCGTTCCGCCACCACCGCCCAGACCGGGACCGCCTTCACAGGCGGCCAGCCCCATCACACATCCCAAAACCAGACGTTTCATTGGGCCACCTCCATCAACCGGCTCAGATCATAACCATTGAAACGCAGAATATCACGTGCGGCATTCAGCCGGTCCTGCGGGATCACCGGATCCCGGTTCAGGATCCAGCCCGACCGACCATTCGGCGCGCCCACAACGGCGGTGCGATACCCATCGTCCGTCCACAAAACCCAGTAATCCGCGGCCACAAACGGCACACTGTCAAACCGGACCTTCAACCGGCCCGGCCCCACGATCTCAGCCGTGCCTTCAATGCGGGATTTCTCACTGCCATCGGGATTGCGGCAGATATTCAGCACCGACAGCAAGCCATCGTCGCGCAGCCCGTATTCCGCCGTGACCCCGACACAGCCTGCCTCGAACGGGACAGGATAGCGGGCCACTTCGTACCATGTGCCGACATAACGCTCCGGTTCGAACACCGCCTTGGATGAAATCGGCGCATCGGTATCGCGATAGACCGCAAAAAGTCCTCCCTCAGACGCGCATCCCGCCAAAAGCAGGATCAGGGCCAGCGCCCTCATGCCGGTGCCCGTTTGGTCAGACCCAGCTTTTTGCGCACTGCATCAGGGCCAATCACCCGCGCGCCCAGATTTTCGATGATATCCACCGCGCGGTCCACCAGTTGCGCATTGGTGGCCAGCACGCCCTTGCCCAGCATCAGGTTATCCTCAAGCCCCACACGCACATTGCCCCCCGCCAGCACCGATGCGGCAACATAAGGCATCTGCGACCGGCCCAGACCAAAGGCGGAAAACGTCCAGTCCTCCGGCACATTACTCACCATCGCCATGAAGGTGTTCAGATCATCCGGTGCACCCCACGGCACACCCATGCACAACTGGACCAGCGCGGGGCTGTCCAGCACACCGTCCTTCACCAGCTGCTTGGCATACCACAGATGCCCTGTATCAAACGCCTCGATCTCGGGCTTGACGCCCAGTTCGGTCATCATCCGGCCCATCGCCTGCAACATGCCCGGCGTGTTGGTCATGACATAATCGGCCTCGGCGAAATTCATCGTGCCGCAATCCAGCGTGCAGATCTCTGGCAGGCAAGCGGCCACATGGGCCACCCGCTCGGTCGCCCCCACCATATCGGTGCCAGCCACGGTGGGCAGCGGTGTCTCAACCCCGCCAAACACCATATCGCCGCCCATGCCAGCGGTCAGGTTCAGCACCACATCAACCTCTGCATCTCGGATACGGTCGGTGACCTCACGATACAGGTCCAGCCGGCGCGACGGGGCACCGGTGTCAGGGTCACGCACATGGCAATGCACCACGGCAGCGCCTGCCCTGGCGGCATCAATTGCGCTATCGGCAATCTGCTGCGGCGACCGGGGGACATGCGGGCTGCGATCCTGGGTAGATCCCGACCCCGTGACAGCACAGGTGATAAAAACCTCTCGGTTCATCTGCAATGGCATGGGGTCCTCCTCCGTCATGGTGCCTCGCGGACCTTTCCCGAAACCGCCACCGCGCGCAAGGCAGAAGTCTTGACAGATTTGGCCGATCTCTGGCACATCATCTGCATGACGACACAAAACCATATCGCTGCGGTTTACTTTACCTGCCCCACATAGGCGGCGGGATCATTTCTGACATCTGACATCATCCAGCCGCCCTGCAAAGGGCGACAGAAACGTTGGTCTTTGCGGGCCCCGGACAACGCAAGGACACGACACCATGATCACCATCACCCCCGCCACGGCACGCGACGTGCCCGACCTTTTGGCCATGATCCGCAAACTCTGCGCCTTTCACGGCGACCCCTGCCATATGGGGCTGGCGGACACGCAAACGCGGCTGATTGACGGGACGCTGACCACCCTGATCGCAAGGGCATCGGGCGTCGCCGCGGGCTACTCGGTGCTGGAACCACGCTGGCGACCGATGAACACCGGAGACCTTCTGGATATCGCGCATCTGTTTGTCGAGGAACCACTGCGCGGACGCGGGATCGGCAAGGCGCTGATCAAAGCCGCCCGCGATCACGCGAGCCAAGCTGCGGCCTGCCACCTAACCATCGGTACCGCCCCTGACAACCCAAGCGCCGCCGCCGCCTACAGGGCCATGGGCTTCGAAGAGATCACCAGCCAGCCGGGGCCACGCTTCACCATCCCGCTGTCAGCGGATGCAAAGCGGGGCGTCGGATAAATGGAGCCGTTTCATGTGGACAGAGCTGAGATCTGCTGTGCGGAACGAAGTTACCCTTCGCTACATACGCCGCGGTGTTCGCTTCCTTCCGAATACGGTCAAAAGTCCTATTCGTCTTGTACTTCTGCCTCTAAGACTACCAGCTGATTGAACAGCGCCCGGTTGTGGGTTGTTACTCTGATCTGCTTACCGTGTAACGGAGAGAGATCGAGGATCCTCAACGTTCCGGAGAGGTTCAGGCCCTGAAGCGGTGCAGTCGCAAGAGGAATGATGTCGGTCACGCCAGAGCTATGCGATAGGTCCGCCCACTGGATTGGTGCATCGGTCAGCGGCTCAAGGCTTGTCACTGCATCGCAGTTCTTCATCGAAAAGCGCTCGATCGGCGCGCCCTGAAGGCCATCAAGCGTGGTCAGACCGGGCAGATTGACCAGAGACACCTCGGAAAGTGTCGGGGAAAAGACTTGCCTGAAACTGGTGACCTGCGCCAAATCCACCATCACGATGCTCGTCAATTGTGATGTGTCGAATGACGGCAACTCCGTTACTGCCGGTAGAAGGGAGAGAGATAGGCTTTCCAGCGGCAGCTCCGAAAGTGGCGACAGATCCGCGACCGCAGGCAGTGCTTGAAGTCGCAAATGTTCGATAGGCTGGTTTCTCAATGGCTCAAGTGTTCCGACGACCGGCAAATCCACCAATATGACCTCGGTCAGCACCTTGCCAGAGAGAGGGGTCAAGTCGCGAATGCTGACTTCATACAGCGCGATGTTTTCCAATGGTGCCTCTGCCAAGAACGAAAGATCGCTTATTGGCGTACGACTTAGCGAAACGCTCCGCAGTTGCATCCCTGTCAAAGCAGAAACATCCGTCAGGCTATACATCTCCGACAGCGACACGGACTCAAGCTGCATCTCCGACAGAGCTGACAGGTTGGTCACACCGGTCAAGCCGCGAAGGGAAAGAGACCTAAGTTCGAGGAGAGAAAGAGCCGACAAATCCGCAGGCCCGATGGGGACCCGACCATCCTGTGTGTTGTAGTTGAAGCCGGGGTCCAACTCGAGGCTCAGCCGCTCCAACGGCAGGTCTGAAAGTGGCGATAGATCGTCCAGCAAAAAAACACCTGTCAACGTCAGAGAGGTCAACTCGGTTTCGCGCAGCGGCGAAATGTCTGTGAGCTCCTGCCCGTTCTTGATCGTCAGACTTTGTAGTGCCCCAACAATCGCGGCCGCCGCGACGATCTGCTGCAAGTCTGCATCTCCGATGGCATCTTGCACGCGAAGATGCAGTGCGCGCTCCTGCTCCGATGAACCGTACTCCGATAATGATCCAACTGTGTTGAGAAACGCACGAGCGTCGTCGGCAGTTTCAAAGGCAACCGCACCTAGCGGTGCCGCCACCAGACAAAATAAAACCAGGAAGGTCGTCAGTATTCGCCGCTTTGTCATCGCATCCTCTTGTTTGTACGTGCAACAGCGGCTTGACCAATACGCGCCTAGTCAAACTGCGTTCGAAAAACCCAAGACTGAGAAAAGAACTGTCGCCAGCCGCAGCACCAAACCAAACGCACTGCATAAATCAGGTAGGCGTGACATCAAGCTTGCCACAGGGGATAATCGACCGCAAGATGATGCACCATTGGGCACCGGTTCTGTCCGTAGCCGACATTCGTGCATGGCGCAGCATCAGGCAGAATGGGCTCATACCAGACATAAGCATCTTTTACCTAGTTACCCAGTTCCCACTGTCGGCACCTGCGCCCGCATTAAACCTTTCTTCACGCCTACCACCGTACGCCCTGTTAACCCGCGAAAATACCGCCAAAAGGTCCGACGGTTTGCCGACGCAAATCCGACGCGATGCCGACCGCCGTTTTCCCTGCAAAATAAGGTGTTAACCTATGATTCGCCGTCAGCGCGAAAAAACCACCGTACGATGGGGGCCGAGAAACACCTGCGAACGGTGGGTCAGTAGGGCATCGGATGCGCCCGATTGAGGTTGTCAATTGCGCCCACCACCTCATCCGACAGCACCACATCCGCCCCTGCCAAGATGCGGTCCAACTGTGCTGCGGTCGTCGCCCCGAAAATCGCCGACACCGCAAAGGGCCGCGTTCGCTGCCATGCCATCGCCATGTGCACCGGATCGAGTCCATGTTCAGCGGACAGGTCAAGATAGGCCTGCATCGCCTCGAAAACGCGCGGCGATTTGCGCCCGCCCAGATCACCGTTGATCGCCATCCGGCTGCCATCCGGCACCGCACCATTCTGGTACTTGCCAGTCAGCAACCCGCAGGCCAGTGGCGAAAATGACAGCAGCGTCACATCCTCGTTCACCGCCATTTCGGCCATGTCGGTATCGTACAGACGGCACAGCAGCGAATATTCATTCTGCACCGATGCCATGCGGGGCAGGCCCGCGCATTCGGCCTGATCGATCCATTTCGTCATGCCCCAGGCACTTTCGTTGGACATGCCTATCGCCTTGATTTTCCCTGCTTTTACGCAGTCGCCCAGCGCCGTCAGCACATCCATCATATGATCCAGCGTGTCCTGCCGATTCTGCCCTGACGGATCATACGTCCAGTTCTGGCGGAACATGTAAGACCCGCGCAGCGGCCAGTGCATCTGATAAAGGTCGATCACATCGGTCTGCAGCCGTTTGAGCGATGTATCCACGGCCTCTCGGATCACCGCGCCATCATAGCCACGCCCCTCGCGGACCCAGCCCGGATTGTCGCCAGAGACCTTGGTGGCGATCACGATGTCATCGCGTCGTCCCGTCTTGGCGATCCAGTTGCCGATGACCTGCTCAGACAGGCCCACGGTTTCGGCCCGGATCGGATTGACTGGATACATCTCAGCCGTATCCAGAAAATTGATCCCAGCATCCACGGCCATATCAATCTGTGTATGGGCGTCATCCTGAGGCGTCTGATTGCCATAAGTCATTGTGCCCAAACACCAATCGCTGACCATGATGTCGGTGCGGCCAAGGGGGATCATTTTCATCGCGCAAACCTCTTTTTTCGGATTTTGCCGAACCCTAATGCGCGGATCAGCAGGGGCAAGGGCACAAATGCGACATATGCGGTCGATTATGCCGAAGCGCGGAGCCGGCCGACACCGCATAGAAGCCTCATGCGCATGCTCCTCTCCTTCGCGTCATTGTTCCTGTCCGTAGCCTTGCTCCAGCTGTCCTCGGGCGGTGTCGGGCCATTGGACGCGCTGACCGGGCTGGAGGCCGGGTTTTCCAAGGCAGAGGTCGGATTTCTAGGATCCGCCCATTTTTTTGGCTTTTTCATCGGCTGCTGGTGGGCGCCGCGCCTGATGGGCAGTGTCGGCCACAGCCGCGCCTATGCCACATTCACCGCGATGGGGGCGATCGGGCTGGCCGCCCATGTGGTGGTGGCAGATCCTTATTTCTGGGCTTTGTTCCGGGTTGCGTCGGGCATCTGCGTGGCCGGGTGCTATACCGTGATCGAAGCCTGGCTGCAGGCCAAGGTCACCAATGAAACCCGCGGGCGGGCCATGGGCAGTTATCGCATCGCGGATATGGGCGCATCCTTTGTCGCGCAGTTCATGATCGGCGCGCTGGCCAATCTGGAAACCTATATTGCCTATAACATCCTGACGATCCTGTGCTGTGCCTCGCTTTTGCCGCTGGCACTGACCCGCATCGCGCAACCGCAAACACCTGCGGCCACGCGGTTGCGTCCCGCACTTGCCTGGGCCTGTTCACCGCTCGGGGTTGCTGCCGTGCTGGTCGCCGCGTTGTCGAGCGCGTCTTTCCGGATGGTCGGCCCGATCTACGGGCAAGAGGTCGGGCTGGGCGCGGACCAGATAGGCTATTTCCTGGCTGCCTTTGTCGCAGGCGGCGCGCTGGCGCAATATCCTGTGGGTTGGCTGGCCGACAAATATGACCGGCGCTGGGTGATGATCTGGTTGTCGGTCGCCGCCGTGATTGCCTGTGCATTCACGGTCGCCACCTCAAACAATGGCACCATCACCGTTCTGTTTGCAGCCGGTTTTTTCGGGCTGACCACCTTTCCGATCTATTCGGTGGCGACCGCCCATGCCCATGATTTTGCCACGTCAGATCAACGGGTTGAACTGTCGGCGGCGCTGATGTTTTTCTATGCTGTCGGTGCCATTGCGGCCCCCTATACCACATCAGCCCTGATCGCGGCGTTCGGGCCTGCGGCGCTGTTCTATTTCATCTCTGCGGGGCATATCCTCTTGATCATCTTCGGCCTTGGCCGGATGCGCGTGCGTGGCACGCCAGAGGACAGGACGCGCTATGTCTACGCGCCCCGCACCAGCTTTGGCATCGGTAGGCTGCTGGGCCGCAGCCGGGATCAGAAGAAGCGGTAGATCATCGCAATGCGGGTGGTTGTTACCGCGTCGGTAAAGCCGCCGAAGTCTTCGTCCAGGAAATCGCGGATGAATTCCCCACGCAGGCTCCACCGGTCCGAGAAGTCACGTTCCACACCGATACCGAAGTTAGAGCCGTCATTATCCTCATCACCAAACTGATAGCGCGTGACCCCGACCGCACCAAGAATGGTGTAGTCGCCGATGTCATACATACCAATCAGGCGCAGGCGGTTGGTGTCATAATCGGTGTTGCCATTCAGGGGCATACCGATATCCAGTTCAACCCCGTAGCGGAGTGTCGGGCCGCCAAACGTCACGCCGCCGAGCCAGGAAAATCCGGCCTGATCTTCGCCCGAATGCGGTTTGCCGTAATCAAGGCCAAGGCCGCCATGGAACTCTTGCGCTGTGGCCGCCGACCCGATGCAAAGGGCGCAAAGCGCTGCCAGAATGGTTTTCATCAAAAGTCCCTCCGGTTGATGTGCCTTTGCGGCAAACTAACCATGCCTCTGCAGAATGACCAGCACCCGCGCGCAACATCTGGCATCTGCCGCACGCCCCCGCTAGAACGGCGCAAACGCATGGGACCGCACCGCTATGGCACGTCATCTGATTACATCCGCAATTCCCTATATCAACGGGATCAAACATCTGGGAAACCTGATCGGCAGCCAATTGCCTGCCGACCTTTATGCCCGCTACCTGCGCCAGCGCGGTCATGAGGTTTTGTTTTTATGCGCGACAGACGAACACGGCACCCCCGCCGAACTGGCCGCTGCCAAGGCGGGCAAACCGGTGGCCGAATATTGCGCCGAAATGCACACCGTCCAGTCGCAGATCGCAGACGGGTTCCGCCTGTCATTCGACCATTTTGGCCGGTCATCCAGCCCGCAGAACCATAAGCTGACGCAGGCCTTTGCGCAGCGCCTGGCCGAGGTTGGCCTGATCAAGGAAGTGACCGAGGAGCAGGTTTATTCGGTAGCCGACGGTCGGTTCCTGCCGGATCGGTATATCGAGGGCACATGCCCCAATTGCGGGTTTGAAAGCGCACGCGGCGACCAGTGCGACAATTGTACCAAGCAGTTGGACCCGACCGACTTGATCAACCCGCATTCGACCATTTCGGGCGCGACCGAACTGGAAGTGCGCAAGACCAAGCATCTTTATCTGCGCCAATCGGAATTGAAGGAAGACCTACACAGATGGATACTTAGCAAAATCAGACCAACCGTATTGAGGGTCGACGGTGTCAAGCAGGAGACCGAAGCAAAGGACTATTGGCCAGTTCTCACCACCTCCATCGCACTTAAGTGGCTCAATGACGGCGACGGCTTGCAGGATCGCGGCATCACCCGCGATTTGGACTGGGGTATCCCGGTAAAAAAGGGCGACCAGACATGGCCCGGCATGGAAGGCAAGGTGTTCTATGTCTGGTTCGACGCCCCCATCGAATACATCGCCTGCGCGCAGGAATGGGAAGATGCAGGCAAAGGCACCGATTGGGAACGCTGGTGGCGGACCGACAAAGGGGCAGATGACGTGACCTATACCCAGTTCATGGGTAAGGATAACGTGCCGTTCCATACGCTTAGTTTTCCTGCCACCATTCTTGGCAGCCAGGAGCCGTGGAAGCTGGTCGATTACATCAAATCATTCAACTACCTCAACTATGATGGCGGCCAGTTCAGCACATCGCGCGGGCGCGGCGTGTTCATGGATCAGGCGCTGGAAATCCTGCCACCGGATTACTGGCGCTGGTGGCTGCTGTCCCATGCACCTGAATCCTCCGATGCGGAGTTCACGTGGGAGACCTTCCAGACAGACGTGAACAAAGACCTTGCCGATGTGCTGGGTAATTTCGTCAGCCGGATTACCAAGTTCTGCCGTTCCAAATTCAGCGAAGCCGTGCCGGACGGGGGCGAATACGGCCCGGCAGAGGAAAAACTGATCGCGGACTTGACCACCCGCATCCGCGCCTATGAAAGGCACATGGATGCGATTGAGATCCGTAAGGCCGCGTCCGAATTGCGGGCGATCTGGGTGCTGGGGAACGAATATCTGCAGGCCAACGCGCCATGGACCACATTCAAGACGGACCCTGACACAGCCGCCATGCAGGTACGGCTGGCGCTGAACCTGATCCGCATCTACGCGGTGCTGTCGGCCGCGTTCATCCCCGATGCCAGCGCCGACTTGCTGGCCGCCATGCAGACTGATGATGACAGTTGGCCCGACGATGTGCAGGCCGCCCTCACCGCCCTGCCCGCAGGTCATGTTTTCACGGTGCCAGACAATCAGTTCCGAAAAATTACGGATGAAGAACGTGAAGACTGGGCCGAAAGGTTCGCAGGCAAGCGGGATTAATTGTGCAGCTCCGCAGTGCTGCGAAAGAACATGGCTTGGCTGATTGCCGACTGGACCTGTTCTTCTGCATAGGGCTTGGTGATGACAAATGCGGGTTCACGCCGCTCGCCTGTCAGCAGACGTTCGGGGAAGGCAGTGATAAAGATCACCGGAATACCCCTTGCGGCACGCAGGATGTCATCAACAGCGTCAATGCCCGAAGTCCCATCTGCCAGCTGGATATCGGACAGGATTAGATCAGGTTTGTGATCCGCTGCCAGTGCCACGGCCTGCCCATGGGTGGCCGCGGCCCCTGTCACTTCATGACCCATCGACTCCACAATATCCTGCAGATCCATGGCGATCATTGATTCATCCTCAATCACCATGACGCGGCCACGGATGCTTTTCTTCATTTCGCGGCGGGCTGTGCTGATCAGATTTTCGACCTCGGGCAGGGTCTTGTCCATGATCTCGGCAATCTGCCGGAATGATAGCTCTTCAATAGCATGCAAAAGCAAGGCCTGGCGGGAATGCGGGGTCAGTTCCTGAAGATAAAGCTGCGCCTGGGCGACCAGCCCGTCCTCGGCCACCATGCCAAAGCTGCCGCGATTCCAGACCTGAAAGAAGGCGCGAAATAACCCGACCTTAAGCGATGACGCGGATAATACCGTTGATGGATCATCCAGCACAATTTGCAACGCGCCCAGCGCATATTCGTCGCCAAGCGACTGGTCACCGCTCAGCGCGCGGGCATGCCGCCGCAGATAAGGCAGCGCGGCCGCCAGGCGGACAGATAGGGGCTGTGACACATCGTCTTGCATAATGAAAATAGTACCCTGTGGCGTGAGCTATGGAACACAATACAACCCTGTGGCGTTTATGGAATAGTCAGTTAGAATAAATTGCACCCCAATGAGTACCTTAAATGCCAAAACACCCGAAAAGATCGAAGGTCGAACGCGATATCGACGAAAACCTGCGCAAGGTCTACCAGCGCATGGTGGAACAAGAGGTGCCGGATCGTTTCAAGGAACTGCTGGACCGCCTCAAACAATCCGAAGACGACCAGGACCCGGGGCAAAACATATGAGCCCAGCGTTCGATCAAGCCGATCCACGCGACGAAATTGTTGAATTTCTGCCCGAGATGCGCGCCTTCGCGCTCAGCCTGACGCGAAACCCATCGCAGGCTGACGATCTTGTGCAGGATGCGATCATCAAGGCCTGGAAGTGCTTTCATCAGTTCGAAGCCAGCACCAATCTGCGGGCCTGGCTGTTCACGATTGTACGAAACACCTTTTATTCCGACCTGCGCCGCAAGCGGCGCGAAGTGGCCCATATCGAAACCACGCTGACCGAGATGATCGGTGACGGGCAAACACCGGACACCCGGATCGAATTGATGGATTTTGAAAAAGCGCTGATGTTACTGCCGGACGAACAACGCGAAGCGCTTATTCTCGTCGGCGCCAGTGGGATGTCTTATGAAGAGGCTGCCGAAACCTGTAATGTGGCCATCGGTACGATCAAAAGCCGGATCAACCGCGGCCGCAAACGGCTGGCCGAACTACTTGAATACAAAAACGAAACAGACCAGAACGATGACTGATCAAGGTCAGGTGCGTTCGATATGCCCAAACAACCGCTCAAAGATGTACCAGAGGTCGTAGTCACCAGCACCGCCGCATTGCGCGACTGGCTGACCGAAAATCATACCCGCGCCGATGGCGTGTGGGTCGTCACTTACAAGAAATCGCATGCCGACAAACACATCCCCGCCAGCGCCATCGTGGATGCATGCCTGTGCTTTGGCTGGGTCGACAGCTTGCCGCGCGCCAAGGATGACGCCCGTACGATGCTCTACATCAGCCCGCGCAAACCCCGTTCGAACTGGAGCCGGGTGAACAAGGACAAGGTCGCGCGGCTTGAGGCGGAAAATCTGATGCATCCCGCTGGGCAGGCCGTGGTCGCGCGCGCCATGGCGGATGGCAGCTGGACCGCCCTTGATGACGTCGAAAACCTTGTCATCCCGCCTGACCTGCAGGCGCGCTTCGATGCCACACCGGGCGCTCAGGAAAACTGGGACAGTTTTCCGCGCTCCGTCAAACGCGGCGCACTGGAAATCCTGCTGAATGCAAAACGGGCAGCAACCCGCGCCGCACGGATTGATCAGATTGTCAGCGATAGCGCAGAAAACAGGCGCCCCTTCCAGTGGCGCAAGCGCTGACCTTGGCGGCCTGCCCAAATCTGCTAGGCTCTGCCAAAATCCAACTTGCGCGAGCGTCCTTATGTTCAAATCCGTCCTTCTGATCACCGCCCTTCTCGCCTCTCCCGCTCTGGCGGCGCAATGCGGCAATGACGCCAGCGGGTTCGCGGCCTGGAAACAGCAATTCGCCCGCGACGCAGCCAGCGCAGGCGTCGGGCAACGGGGCCTGCAGGCCCTTGCACAGACCACCTATGCCACCCGCACGATTAATGCGGACCGCAATCAGCGGTCATTCCGCTATGATCTTGACGATTTCATGCGCATTCGCGGGGCCGACACGATTGTCGCACAGGGCAAGCGGCGCATCGCCCGCAACCCGGCGTTCTACGATTCCATCGAACGTGCATTCGGCGTGCCTGCAGCGGTTGTTGTCGCCATCCACGGCATGGAAACCGGATTCGGCAACTTCATGGGCGACGCAAATGTCGTCTCTGCCATCACCACGCTGGCCTATGATTGCAGACGCTCCGAATTCTTTACTGGTCACGCACTTGCCGCGCTGAAACTGGTGGACCAGGGCAGCCTGTCATCGAACACCCTTGGCGCGATGCATGGCGAGTTGGGCCACACCCAGTTCCTGCCCGGCAATGTGATCGCCTATGGCTATGACGGTGATGGCAACGGGGTCATCGACCTGACCAACCTGACCGACAGCCTGGCATCAACCGCGAATTTCCTGCGTCAGAAAGGCTGGCGACCCGGCGCTGGCTATCAGGAAGGCCAGCCCAACTTTGCCGTGATCCAGCAATGGAACGCCGCCGGGGTCTATCAAAAGGCGATTGCGATCATGGCCGCGCGTATTGAAGGTTAGGCACGCAGCGTATGCGTTGGCGATGCGCAAACTTCCCCATCGTGATTAACTTGCAGCCTGAGCCTCGGTCACCCGTTCGGCAAAACTGGTGAAAAATTTGCCTGCCAGTTTCTTGGCCGTACCCTGCACCAACCGGCTGCCCAATTGCGCCAGCTTGCCGCCGATCTGCGCGTTGGCGTTGTAAGCCAGCAGCGTGCCGCCATCCTGTTCGGTCAGGGTGACATCGGCACCACCTTTGGCGAACCCGGCAGCTCCGCCATTACCTTCGCCAGTCAGTGAAAAATGTTCTGGCGGGTTTTCCGGGTTCAGTGTGACATTGCCACTAAACTTGGCCTTCACCGGCCCGATTTTCAGGACAACCTTGGCCTCAAGCTCGGTATCGGAATGCTTGATCAACTCTTCGCAGCCCGGGATGCAATCCTTCAATATTTCGGGGTCGTTCAATGCTGCGTACACAACATCGCGTGGTGCCTCGATCAGGATTTCGTCTTTGAGTTCCATTTCTTGAAGTCCTTCAACAACAGGGAAATTTGATGCGAGCCAGCACCTCTGTCTGCTGGGCCGTCAGTTTTGGGGCCAGTCGGCGGATCAGTTTTCGAACGGTATTCAATTGCCGGTTCCTCTTCAACCTAGACCAAAGCGTTACGACGAAAGGATGTGATCTGCGCCAGAACGGACAGCGCGATTTCCTCGGGCGTGATGGCATGGATATGCAGACCGGCGGGTGCATGGACACGGTCCAGATCGGCGGCGGCCACCCCTTCGCCGATCAGCTTTTCCCGCAAGGCCGCAAATTTCCGGCGGCTGCCGACAAACGCGACAAAGCGTGTTGGGACCGATAGCGCCTGCATCAGCGCGGCCGCATCCCCCTGCCCTTGCGTGGCGACCACAACGAATGGCACGCCGTCCCAAACGGTCGGATCATCAAAGCCGTCGGCGACCTGATCGAGGGTAGGCAGCGCCGTTTCGGCAGCGGCGCCCAGACAGATCGTACGCCGGAAATCGAACTTTTCGGCTAGTTCGGCAAGTGCTACGGCCACGGCAGACCCACCGCAAATGACCAGCCTTTGACGCGGCAGAACAGGTTCCACAAAGATATCCAGCGATCCGCGGCTGGGGCAGCCATTGCGGGCATAAACGACACCGTCACGCGCCTCTCCCGCAGCGATCCCTTCAGCCTCAAGCAGTTCCTGCGGTTTGAGAGAAACCAGTTGCGGCGCACCGGTTGCTATCGCCGCAAGCGTGGCACGCCGCACCGCACCGCGCACGCAACCACCCCCCAGAAACCCCGTGATCAGAGTGCCGTTTTCGTCCAGCAGCGCCTTGTCGCCCGGCTTTGCAGCCGTTGACGATACGGTCCGCACAACCGTCGCAATCGCCACCGGTCGCCCTTCCGCTTGGCGGCGGGCCAGTTCGTCAGCGATCATCTTGTCCTGTGTCATATGGATTGTCATAGCCTTGCCAGATGATGTTCCAGTGCTGCAATACTGTCCAACGTGTTGGCAGCGCTGAATAAATCCAGATGTGGCAGGGCCGCTTCCATGCCCCCTGCGATAGGCGCGTAATCCGCCCAGCCTTTCAGTGGGTTCAACCAGATCACCTTACAGCCCCGCTTTTTCAGCTGTTCCAACGCCGCCCCCAGAATGGCCGGCGGGTCGCTGTCATAACCATCGGAAAGGATGATCACGACACTGCGCCCATTGACGAATTTGCGCGCATAGCTGCCTGCGAATTTCCGCAGATTGACCCCAATCTTGGACCCGCCGCCCATGCCATCGGCCAGCAATGTCACTCGGTTCAGCGCCCGCAGCGGATCAGGATCGCGCAGCGCATCGGCAATCCGCACCAGACGGGTATGAAACAGATAGGCGTCCGACGCGCCGTCAGCCCGCATCAGCCCGGCAAGAAACGCCAGAAACGGGCGCGCATAAAGCATCATGGACCCGGACACATCACACAGCGCCACAATCTTGACCGGTCGGTCCGGGCGCGCCCGATGGGCAAGATGCAACGGCTCACCCCCGGTGCCAAGCGACCTACGGATCGTCCGGCGAAAATCGAACTGGCGGCCCTTGCGTGCCGCCTTCCGGCGCCGAGACCGCCGGTCGCGCAGGGCACGCCCCAGCCGGATCGCAGCCTGTTCCGCCGCGCGGATATCATCGGCGTCCACCAGTTCGCGCAGGTCCTTTTTCATGAGGTTGCGCAGATCGGCAGCGACCAGTTTGCCGGTGCCATCGGCATATGCGTCGCCTTCGGCCTTGTCGTCCGGCGCCTGCGCAACACCGCGTTCGCCCGTCTGCGCCCCGTCACCCTTGACGGTCGTTCTTGTGTTCTGATGGATCGCCCCGCTTTCGCTTGGCACGATCTTTTCGCGCACCCGGCCCTGGTTCAGCCAATAGCTATCGAACAGCGTATCAAAGCGGGCGATATCCTCCGCATTGCCTGCACACACGGCCTTCAGCGCCAGCCGGACCATATGCCGGTCGCAAGCGTTGATCTGCGTCAGCGCGGCCAGCGCCGCCGCCGTTTCGGACACGCCCAGACGAAACCCGTGCAGGCGCAGATGATCCATGAAACCGGCTACCCTTGCGGCCGGCCCCGGGTCACGTCCGGCGAAGCGGGTCACCTTACTCATGCCGCGCGCCCCGCCAGCCGTGCCGCCACTTCCAGCGGCACATTCGCCCGGTCGCTTTCGGTTTTCAGCAAGGTCGCCAGCGTTGCCATCAACACCGCCGGATCATCCGTCAGGTCGTTGATCCCCAGCCCTGACAGCGCCGCCGCGAAGTCCAGCATCTCCGCCACGCCCGGTTTCTTTTCCAGCTCTTCCTTGCGCAGCGATTGCACGAACCCCACGATCTGCCCGGCCAGTGTCGCCTGCACATCAGGGCAGCGGGCGCGCAGGATCGCGAGTTCGGTCTTGCGGTCCGGATAATCCACATGGGCATACAGGCAGCGGCGGCGTAGCGCGTCCGACAGATCGCGCGTACCGTTCGCCGTCAGGATAACTATCGGGCGGGTCGTGGCGGTGATCGTTCCCAACTCTGGCACGGTGATCTGGAATTCAGACAGAATTTCAAGCAGATACGCCTCAAACTCCTCATCCGCGCGGTCGATCTCATCGATCAGCAGAACAGGTGGCACATCCTGCTGGATCGCCTGCAGCAGCGGACGTTCCAGCAGATAGTCGCGGGAAAATATGCGGTCTTCGACTGCCTTGCCCGTCTCGCCCGATGCGCGAATGGCCAGCAATTGGCGCTGATAGTTCCATTCGTAAATCGCCTGTGCAGCATCCAGCCCTTCATAGCATTGCAACCGGATCAGCTTTGTGTCGCGGGCCGCGGCCAGCGACCGGGCAATATCGGTCTTGCCCACGCCCGCGGCCCCTTCCAGAAGAAGAGGCCGGCCCAGCGTGATCGCCAGATGCAACGCCATGGCCAGATCATCAGGCGCTATATAGCCCTGCTGGCCCAAGGCAGATTGGAGCGTTTCATATTCCGACATTGCGACACCGTAAGATGGGTTTAAACCCATCTTACCCTTTGCTCAGTCATGCAAACCAAGACCGTTTGCGATTTTCCAGATGCGCCAGTGATCATGCGGCATGTGGCTTTGCCGTAACCCGAAAGGACGGAAGGCATCATGCACCGCATTTGAAAACGCGGGCACCCCGCCCACATTCGGGCTTTCACCTACACCCTTGGCCCCGATCGGATGATGCGGTGACGGGGTGACCGTGTGGTCAGTGGTGTAATGCGGCGTTTCCCACGCGGTCGGGATAAAGAAATCCATCAGCGTCGATGTCTTGTGGTTGCCCATCTCGTCATAGGCAATCTCCTGCCCCATCGCGATGGCCAGCGCCTCGGTCAGGCCACCATGGACCTGGCCTTCGATCACCATGGGGTTGATCCGGGTGCCGCAATCATCCAGCGCATAGAACTGGCGGATATCGGCGGTGCCCGTATCCACATCCACATCCATCACACAGATATAGGCGCCAAACGGATAGGTCATATTGGGCGGGTCATAATAGCTGACCGCCTCCAACCCCGGTTCGACCCCCGGGATCGCCTGATTATAGGACGCATAGGCGATTTCCTGCATCGTCTTGAACCGCTCTGGCGCGCCCTTGACGACAAACCGGTCCACGTCGAATTCCACATCGTCGTCGTGGACCTCGAGAAGATAGGCCGCGATCATTTGGGCCTTGGCACGGATCTTGCGTCCGGCCAAGGCTGTAGCGGCCCCCGCGACAGGTGTCGAGCGGGAGCCGTAGGTCCCCAATCCATAAGGGGCAGTGTCCGTATCGCCTTCCTCAATCGTGATGCTATCGGCGGGGATGCCGATCTCGGATGCGAGGATTTGGGCGAAAGTGGTGGCGTGACCCTGGCCCTGACTTATGGTGCCGAGCCGCGCAATAGCGGACCCGGTGGGGTGTATGCGGATTTCGCAACTGTCGAACATACCCATCCCTAGGATGTCGCAGTTTTTGACGGGCCCTGCGCCGACAATCTCGGTAAAGAATGTCAGGCCGATGCCCATCAGCTTGCGCGTCTCACCGCGTTTGAACGCCTCAAGCCGTTCGGCCTGTTCGGCGCGCAGCCCCTTGTAATCCACAGCCTCCAGCGCCTTGTCCCAGGCCGTGTGGTAATCACCGCTGTCATATTCCCAGCCGAGGGCAGAGTTATAGGGGAACTGCTCCTTCTTGATGAAGTTGATCCGGCGCAGCTCTGCCGCGTCCATGTTCAACTCAATTGCCAGCACCTCGATCATCCGTTCGATGAAATAGGCGGCTTCCGTCACGCGGAAGGAACAGCGATAGGCGACCCCGCCGGGGGCCTTGTTGGTATAGACCCCATCGACACCCAGATAGGCGACAGGGATATCATAGGACCCGGTGCAGATGCTCATGAAGCCCGCAGGATATTTGGTGGGGTCAGCGCAGGCGTCAAAGGCCCCGTGATCAGCGGTCGTGTGACACCAAAGACCGGTGATCTTTCCCTCTTTGGTCGCCGAAATTTTCCCGTGCATGTGATAGTCGCGGGCAAAGGCCGTGGACATCAGGTTGTCCATACGGTCCTCGATCCATTTCACAGGCACGCCGGTGACGATGGACGCGACGATGGAACAGACATAACCGGGATAAACCCCGACCTTGTTGCCAAAGCCGCCGCCGATATCAGGGGACACCACGCGGATGTTGTGCTCCTCGATCCCCGAAAGCAGCGATGCCACGGTGCGCACCACATGCGGCGCCTGGAACGTGCCGTAAAGCGTCAGCTTGCCATTGACCTTGTCCATGCTGGCCACGGACCCGCAGGGTTCCAGCGGGCACGGATGGGTGCGGTGGTAATAGACCATCTCCTCGGCCACCACATCGGCCTCGTCCAGCACAGCCTCGGTCGCGGATTTGTCGCCGACTTCCCACAGGAAGATGTGGTTGGGGTGCTTGCGGGGACCATGAGCGCCATCGGCACCCGGTTCCAGATCCTCGCGCAACACCACATCGCTTTGCAGCGATTTGAACGGGTCCACGATGACGGGAAGTTCCTCATATTCCACCTCGACCAGTTCGACGGCATCGGCCGCGATATAGCGGTCCTTGGCCACGACGAACGCAACCTCCTGACCCTGAAACAGCACCTTGCCATCGGCCAGCACCATCTGCTTGTCGCCCGCCAGCGTCGGCATCCAGTGTAGCGACAGCGGTTCAAGATCCTTCGCCGTCAGCACCGCCACCACACCGGGCAGCGCCATCGCCGCATCGATATTGATCGATTTCACCCTTGCATGGGCATAGGGCGAGCGCACGAAATCGCCGTGCAGCATGCCCGGCAGATTGATGTCGTCGATATAGTTGCCCTTGCCTTGGGTGAAGCGCGCGTCCTCGACCCGTTTGCGGGCGCAGCCCATCCCCTTGAGGTTGGCAACCCGTTCGTCGCGTGTGACTTCGTCCTTCATTGGGCCGCCTCCTTGGCTGCGTTCAACTCACTGGCAGCCGCCAGTACCGATTTGACGATATTCTGATAGCCGGTGCAGCGGCAGAGGTTGCCGGACAGACCGAAACGCACGTCTTCCTCGGTCGGTTTCGGATTTTCCTGCAGCAACCGATGCGCACGGGTGATCATGCCAGGCGTGCAATAACCGCATTGCAGCCCGTGATGCTCACGAAAGCTTTCCTGCAGCACATGCAGCGCATCAGGGTTGCCCAGACCTTCGATCGTGGTGATGTCCTTGCCAGCGGCCTGAACGGTAAACATGGTGCAGGCCTTGATCGATTTGCCATCCAGATCGACGGTGCAGGCCCCGCAATGGGATGTCTCGCAACCCACATGCGGACCTTTGAGGTCAAGTTGGTCGCGCAGCGTGTGGATCAGCAATTCGCGCGGTTCGACAAGGATGTCCCGGTCCTCGCCATTCACGGTCATTTTGACATGGTGCTTTGTCATTCTGCTTCTCCTTAACTGCGCGACCAGGCGCGCGCGATGGCGCGACCCAGGATCACGCCGGCGACGTGACGTTTGAATGCGACAGGGCCGCGATTGTCTTCATTGGGGTCGATATCGTCCAGCATTGCAGCGACGGCAGCTTTGACCGCTTCGGCGTCGCAGGCAGTGCCAACCAGTGCGGCGCCAGCGCTTTCCGAAAATACCGGCACATCGCTCAGGTTGGTCATGGCGATGGAGGCCGACGACACCTGATCACCGCTCTTGGTCAAAAGCGCGGCAGCGGCGGCAGTCGCATAGTCGCCAATCTTGCGCTTCTGCTTTTCGTAGGCATAGCCCGCGTCGGTGGCGGCAAAGCTGACGCGCGTCAGAATCTCATCATCCTCCCGTGCGGTCATATACGCAGCTTCGTAAAACTCGCGCGCCGCCACATCGCGGCTGCCATATGGCCCGACAAGGGTGAAACTGGCATCCAGACACTGCATCAGCCCGGGCAGGTCATTACCCGGATCACCATTGGCGATATTGCCGCCAACGGTGCCCATGTAACGCACCTGTGGGTCGGCGATCTGCAGCGCGGCCTCGTGCAGGATCGGAGCGGCCTTTGCGATGTCCGCGCTGGCGATCAGTTCGGCCTGCGTGGTCATGGCACCGATATCGACATTGCCATCCTGCACGCTGATCCCGCGCAGATCGGCCACATCCTGCAGATCAACCAGATGCGGAATGTCGGCCATGCGCAGCTTCATCATCGGGATCAGGCTATGGCCGCCCGCCAGCACACGCGCGTCATCGCCATGGTCCTGCAGGATGGCAAGTGCCGCACTGATGCTGTCTGGCCGGTGATATTCGAATGCCGCCGGTATCATTGAAATCCTCCCTGTCTGTGCGGGCCGTCAGAGCAGCCGCCTTGCACGAGATCGAGCAGGAGCGGCAGCCGCTTGGCCAGCGCCGCATCCTGAGCGGAGCGCGCTTTTGCATGAAATGCGCGATGCCTGCACGAAATGCGTACGCAGATGCAGCACATTCTTTCGCAACTGCAGCGTTACATATTCAGCTTTTCGCGCACTTCGGCCAATCGCGAACGGGCAACCGGCACCTTGCCAAGCGACGGCGTGTTTTCAAAATAGCAGACGCCATTGTCTTTCTTGCGCTCAAAGCTGGTCACATGAGAGGCATTCAAAAGATAGCTGCGATGCGCGCGCACAAAAGCCTCATCCGCGATCCGGTTTTCGGCCTCTGTGATCGACCACGGGCAGAACAGTTTGTCATCTCCGGCGTACAGAACAGTGTAATGGCCCTCGGCCCGGATTGCCGCCACAGAACTGGTGTCTATGAAATGGGTCTTTGCGTTCGCCTCATAAGGGATGCGCTGTATGTCGGAACTCACCGGTCCCGGAACGGTCGGTTCTATTTCGGCTGCTTGTTCCACGGCGAAGGTCGCGCCGGTCAGCAAGAAGGCTCCCGACAGAACGAAGACCGACAGCGCCACCCCAAATGCCAGCAATTCATTGCTAAGCGCGGGGCCGGTCGGCGTTGGACCTGAGACAAGAACAAATCCGGTGCCCGCCATGGCGATGAAGTGAACGGCGAACACGGCCACAGCAAAACCAAGCGTTCCAAGCAGAATGTTCTTGGCCCGTCGTTCCCCATAGGAAATCAGAAAGGACATCACGCTGAGACCAATGGACGCCGCCAAGGCCACGATGATGCCGAAAGCCGAATAGACCGGCTGGCAAATCTGCATCCCCGACATGCCGGTGTAATGCATGGCCGGAATGCCAATGCCCAGGATCACACCGGCCAGAATGCGTTTGCGCAAGGTCCGCTGCCCGAAATGCACCACCAATAGGGCGGCGCCTGTCATCAGAATGGCGATCAATGCCGAGATCAGGGTGATCAGTGGGTCATAGAAAAACATCACCGGCAATTGCAGGCCCAGCATTGCAACAAAATGCATAGACCAGATGCCCCAGCCCAGAATGATGGCCGAGCCGGTGACGACAACCTTGCGCATCGTGGGTGCCATGCGTGACGCGCCGCGTGTCAGCGATAAACCAGCAAAGCCCGCCATCAGTGCAATGGCCAAAGAAGCGATGACAAACAGGCCGTTATGCGTGTAGTCCAGCAAGATCCCCTCGACACGTGGTGGCTTGGCATCCTCCCGACCCGCCACTCAGTCTCCGACAGTAGTCAGCAAGGCGGGTGACGCCAAGTTGTATCTTGGCAAGGGCCGATTTGGGTCAATCGGGCGCAGGCAGAATTCCGCACCATTTTTCGGTTGGGCGAAATCAAACGTTTCAAACCTCTGGAATCTGGCAAGTTCCCGCCTTACGTATGCGTCGTTGTTACGTCTGCGGTGCATATTTTTTGGCACCTCAACCAATAAGGAATACCAAGATGGCGAAGGATAGTGCGCCAGACCTGACCGGCCAGCTCAGATTTGAGAGTGATAAGGGCGCCGGTGCTTCAAAATGGATCGCGATATTTCTGGGGCTGGCCCTGATCGGCTGGATGGGCAGCGGATATATCATCCCGACAGAAACAGCCGATGAGGTGACCGAGGAGCCAACCGTGCGCCCCGTGGCAGTGGCGGTGATCGACTCTGCCGCCCGGGACATTGAACTGGTGCTGACAGCCGAGGGTCAATCGACGCCGGACCGGTCAACAGGCATTCAAGCCAAGGCATCGGGGCAGATGACCTCTGTTCTGGTGGCGCGGGGTGATCTGGTCGCCGCCGGACAGGAACTGGGGCGCATTGATTCCCGGACAATCGAGGCACAATTGGCCCAGGCGCAAGCCCAGCTTGTGCAGGCGACCGAGGATTATGACCGCGCCGTCACCCTGCAGGGACGTGGCATCGCCACCGAAAACCAGGTGACACAAACACGCGCGGCCAAAGTCGCCGCCGAAGCTGCTGTCACCGCAGCGCAAGAGCAATTGGATAACACGATCATTCGGGCACCGTTCGCCGGTCGCCTGAATGAAATGACGCTGGACGTTGGCGAATTCGTCAATGATGGCGATGTCGTCGCCGAAGTGCTGGACAATGACCCGCTGACGGTTGTGGTGCAGGTGCCGCAGCAAGCCCTTTCGCGGCTGGAAAAGGGGCAAGAGGCGCAGGTATCGTTCATCACCGGCGAGACCCGCACCGGGACCGTGGGTTTCATCGGCAGTAACGCCGACAGCCAGACCCGGACATTCCGGGTCGAAGTTACTGTGGATAACCCCGACAGCCAGATGCCAGCGGGTCTCAGCGCCCGGATTGTCATTCCGACCGGGCAGGCAAGGGGCCATTTCATCTCTCCCGCTATTTTGTCACTCAGCCCGACCGGTGAGTTGGGTATCAAGACCGTATTGCCTGATGACACTGTCGCTTTCCGCCCCATCATGATTGTTCGGGCCCAGCCTGACGGGATCTGGGTGACCGGTCTGGAAGACGAGACGCGGATCATCACCGTCGGCCAGGGGTTTGTGAATGCCGGGGATGTTGTCGATCCCCGCCCGGCCGCCCAACAAGCCGTCGCGGTGACCCAATGAAGGCCCTGATTGATGCCGCCTTCAGCCGCAGCAAGGTGGCCCAGCTTTTGCTGGTCTTCCTGTTGGCGCTCGGGGCGTTTTCCTATGTGGCGATCCCCAAGGAAAGTAACCCGGAAATCCCGATCCCGATCATCTATGTCTCAACCAGCCTTGACGGGATTTCGCCACAGGACTCCGAGGATGTGCTGGTCAGGCCGATGGAGACCGAGTTTGCGTCATTAACCGGGCTGAAATCCATGACAGGGCGCGCCAGTGAAGGCCACGCATCTGTTCAGCTTGAATTCGAACCCGGGTTCGACGCCGATGCGGCACTCGACAAGGTGCGAGAGGCATCTGATCGCGCCGAAAACGATCTGCCTCAGGACGCACAACTGACCGTGACAGAGATCAATACAGCGTTGTTCCCGATCCTAAATGTCATCCTGTCCGGCCCGGTGCCCGAACGAACCCTTAACTCGCTCGCCGATGCACTCAAAGACGACATTGAGGCGGTTGGCGGTGTTTTGGAGGTCGAGATTGGCGGCCAGCGCACGGAACTGATGGAGGTCCTGATCGACCCCACAGTGTTCGAAACTTACAATATCACCTTCGATGAAATTATCGGTTCGATCACCCGCAACAACCAACTGATCGCCGCCGGAGCCATCGAAAGCGAAGCGGGGCGTCTGGTGCTGAAGGTGCCAGGTCTGATCGAAAACCTTGAAGATGTGATGGAACTGCCGGTGCTGGTGCGCGGGCAGACGGTTGTCACATTTGCAGACGTGGCCACGATCCGGCGTACGTTTGAGGATCCGACGGGCTTTGCCCGGATCGACGGACAGCCAGCGCTGGCTTTGGAGGTCAAGAAACGGGTCGGGGCGAACATCATCGAAACTGTCGCCGAAGTGCGCGAGGTGATTGATCTTGCCCGCGTGGACTGGCCCGACAGCGTGCATGTTAGTTTCACGCTGGACGAAAGCGAACAGGTCAAAACGATGCTGTCCGACCTGGAGGCGAACGTGATCGCCGCCATCATTTTGGTGATGATCGTTGTAGTCTACGCACTTGGCCTGCGGTCATCGCTGCTGGTCGGTCTGGCGATTCCCGGGGCATTCCTGACCGGCGTGGCTGGCCTTTATTTCATGGGCTTCACGATGAATATCGTGGTTCTGTTCTCGCTCATCCTTGTGGTGGGGATGCTGGTTGACGGGGCCATTGTGACGGTCGAATTGGCCGACCGGTATCTGCATGACGGCCACGATGCGAAAGAGGCCTATGCCATGGCGGCCAAGCGCATGGCCTGGCCGATCATCGCCTCGACCGCGACGACGCTTTGTGTGTTTTTTCCCCTGCTCTTCTGGGAAGGCGTGGTGGGCGAATTCATGAAATTCCTGCCGATCACCGTGATTATCACACTTGCCGCATCGCTGTTCATGGCACTGATCTTCATCCCCGTCATGGGCGGCCTGATCGGTAAACGCCAACGCCAGTCAGCGAAGTCCAAGGCCCAGCTTTACGCAGCCGAACGGGGCGACCCTCGCCGCATGACCGGTTTCATGGGTGGCTATATCCGGTTGCTCGAATGGTCGATCCTGCGACCCGGTATCACGCTAAGTTTTGCAGTGATCGCGCTTGTCGGGTCCTTTGTGGCCTATGGCAGCCTGGGAAACGGCCTGACCTTTTTTCCGGACGTGGAACCTGAATACGCGCAAGTCGAAGTCCTGGCGAAAGACAATTTCTCGGTCTACGAACAGGATGATCTTGTCCGACAGGTCGAGGCGAAACTGGCCGGATATTCCGAGATTGCCAGCATCTATGCACGCTCTGGCGGGTCTGCTGAAAGTGGCGACGCCATTGGTTTTCTGCAACTGGAACTGACCGAGTGGGATACCCGCAGGCCCGTCGCCCTGATCGCCGAGGATATTCGCGCCGATATGGCCGAGATTCCGGGCATCGATGTTCAGGTTCAGACTGACTCCGGCGGCCCCGGCGGTGGCAAACCCATCAATCTTGAAGTGTTGGCAAAGAATACTGAAGAACAGGCAGCCGCCGTCCAGACGATCATCGACACGATGGATCGGCTTGGCGGTTTCATAGACGTGATCGAAAGCCGCCCCTCCCCCGGCGTCGAATGGCAGATTACCGTTGACCGGTCTGAAGCCGCGCGCAGTGGGGCCGATGTGGCCCTGCTGGGACAGGCCGTGCAACTGCTGACCCGCGGGATCACCGTGGCCGATTATCGCCCCGATGACAGTGACAGCGAGGTTGATATCGTCGTGCGTTTCCCCGCGGTCGACCGGACACTGGCAGAACTGGAAAGCCTGCGTGTTCCGACCAATGCCGGGCTAGTGCCCATTTCGAACTTTGTGTCCTTTGAACCGGCCCCGCGCAGCGGTGTCATCACGCGGATCGATCAGGCTCGGGTTGTGTCGATCTCGGCCGATGTGGCCCCGGATATGCTGCCCAACGACCAGATCCTCGCCCTGCAGTCAGCCATTGACGATCTGGACCTGCCGCCCAGCGTGCGGGTGAAATTCGGCGGCGAGGCCGAAGAACAGGCCGAGGCGATGACATTCCTGATCGGGGCCTTTGTGTCCGCCATCGGTCTAATGTTCCTGATCCTGCTGACACAGTTTAACAGCTTCTGGCAGGCCTTCGTTGTGATGTCGGCGATCATCTTTTCCATCGCGGGTGTGCTTTTGGGTCTGATGATCACAGGCCGCCCCTTTGGCGTTGTCATGGGCGGGATCGGGGTCATCGCCCTGGCCGGGATCGTGGTGAACAACAACATCGTGCTGATCGACACCTACAACAACCTCAAACATGCGGGCCTGTCCCCGCTGGAGGCCGCGTTGCGCACCGGCGCCCAACGTTTGCGTCCCGTCGTTCTGACGTCGGTAACAACCGCGCTCGGGCTGATGCCCATGGTGATCGGTCTGAACATCAACTTCTTCACGCGCGAAATCGTCTATGGCGCACCATCCACCCAATGGTGGACTGAACTGTCCAGCGCTATCGCTGGTGGTCTGGTCTTTGCCACGGTGCTGACCTTGCTGGTCACGCCCGCCATGCTGATGCTGGGCGAAAAACGTGCAAAACGCGCGGTCGGCACTGGCATTGCCGTGCCCGCCGAATAGCCTCAGGCCCGCAGACCCAGAATTTCGCGGGCCTGCGCGGGTGTGGCGACAGGCCGGTCGTAACGTGCACAAATCTCTGCTGCGCGGGCGACAAGTGCTGCATTGGACGGGGCAAGCGTATGCTTGTCCCAGCGCACATTGTCTTCCAGCCCGGTGCGGGTATGCCCGCCCGCCGCGATGGACCATTCATTGACCATGACCTGCCCGGCACCCACCCCTGCCGCACACCATTGCGCATCGGGGGCCAGCCGGTTCACCGTCTTGACGTAATAATCAAACACATCCTTGTCGACCGGCATGGCGTTCTTCACACCCATCACGAACTGCACATAAAGCTGGCCGGGAATACGCCCGTCCCGGTTCATCGCCACGGCCTGATGGATGTGGGACAGATCAAACGCCTCGATCTCTGGCTTGACCTGATATTTGCGCATCTCAGACGCCAGCCAATCCACTAGATCAGGCGGGTTTTCATAAACGCGCGTCGGAAAATTGTTCGACCCCACCGACAGCGACGCCATATCCGGACGCAAGGGCAGCATCCCGCCCCGTTCCTTGCCCGCCCCGGACCGGCCCCCGGTGGACAGCTGAACGATCATGCCCGGGCAATGTTTCTGCACACCTTCCATCAGTGCTGCAAATTTATCGGGGTCCGATGACGGGGTCTGATCGTCGTTACGCACATGGGCATGGCAGATCGCGGCCCCGGCCTCGAAGGCGGCATGGGTGGATTCCACCTGCTCTGCTATCGTGACCGGCACCGCCGGATTATCCTCTTTCCGCGGGACAGATCCGGTGATGGCCACACAGATGATACAAGGTTTGGTCATGGTCAGGCCTTCAAAGGGTCAGGGCGGCCTCAACCGCGCTGGACAGTTTTTGCACCAGCTCGTCAATCTGGACATCTTCGATGATGAATGGCGGGGCCAGCAGCACATGATCACCGGATTGCCCGTCAATTGTCCCGCTCATCGGGTAACAGATCATCCCGGCCTCAAACGCCGCCTTCTTGATCCTGGCGGCAATCTTGCGCGACGGGTCGAACGGCGCCTTGGTCTCGCGATCCGCAACCAGCTCGACCCCCTGAAACAGGCCCCTGCCCCGGATATCGCCCACATGGGGGTGCTGACCAAACGCGGCCTGCAATGCCGCCATCAGTTTCTCGCCTTGGGTCTTTACACGCGGGATCAGATCACGCTCCAGCATCGCGTTCACAACGGCCACACCTGCCGCCGCAGCGGTCGGATGGCCCAGATAGGTATGCCCATGTTGGAAAAATCCGCTGCCGTCTTCAATCGTCTGGTAAATCTGGCGACTGCACAGCATCGCCCCGATCGGCTGATACCCCGCACCCAACCCTTTGGCGATACACAGGATATCAGGCGCAACCCCATCCTGTTCACAGGCAAACAAAGTCCCCGTCCGGCCCATCCCGCACATGACTTCATCCAGGATCAGCAGAATACCGTATTGATCGCAAATCTCGCGGATACGCTTGAAATACCCCGGCGCGGGTGTCAGCGCCCCGGCCGTCGCACCAACAACCGGCTCGGCAGCAAAGGCCATCACGTTTTCCGGCCCGACGCGCAGCAATTCTTCCTCCAGCAGGTTGGCGGCACGCAACCCGTACTCTTCCAGCGTCTCATCATCACGCTTCAGGCGGTATGCATAGCAAGGATCAATATGGCTCATGTCGATCAGCAACGGACCAAACTGCGCGCGCCGCCATGCATTGCCCCCTGCCGACAGCGCGCCCATCGTATTGCCGTGATAGCTTTGCTTGCGGGCGATCAGGCGGCCGCGCTGCGGCTCCCCCTTTTCGACAAAATACTGCCGGGCGAGTTTCAGCGCCGCTTCCATCGCCTCTGACCCGCCCGACACCAGATAAACCCGGTCCAGATCACCCGGCGCATGGGCGATCAGCAGATCGGCCAGTGTTTCGGCAGGTTCCGACGTGAAGAATCCGGTATGAGCATAGGCCAGATTGTCCAACTGCGCCTTGACCGCATCAATGATCGTGCGGTCACCGTGGCCAAGGCATGACACAGCCGCACCACCGGACGCATCCAGATACTGCTTGCCGCTTGCATCATACAGATAACAGCCTTCGCCGCGCACCGCGACAGGCGGCAACTGCTTGGTATGTCTTGGAAAAATATGCGACATCCGCACCTCCTCAGGCAGCACCGGGGATCTGCACCCGCCGCCCGCCTTCCTGAAAATCATCCAGCCCCAGCGCCCAGACGGTACCCGGCCAGCGGACCTCCATCTGTTGCAGGCGCGGGCGATAGACCGCCGTATAAAGTGTGCCGAACCCCGCATCGAACGCCGTCGAATAAAGCGGCGGACGCAGGAAAGCACCAATGAACTTTTCCTCGGGATCGCGGTGCAGGGTCAGGCGCTGCAACAAGAACCGTTCGCGTTCGACAGTGGCGGTAAACCGGGCATGGCTGATCCATTCCACGTTTTCCTGATGGTTTGTCGCCACGGCGGCATGCGTAATCACCGCGGGGCGGTCTGGGGCCATCATCGCTGTCAGATACTTGCGCTTGGCATCCAGCACGGTGACGTTATAGCTCATATGCGTGGGCACCCGCGCCAGCACCTCGCCCGCTTCTTCTGTCGTCTCGCAGGTCTGCAGGACATAGCGGATAATCAGAGGCACACCAAAACCATCGCCAACCACACGCCGGCCGCCAAAGGTCAGCGATATCGCCAACCCCGCATCGTTCATGCCATCGACCAGCCCCCACAGCCCGTCAGACGTGCCCATGACACGCCTGCCCTGCCATTTCGTGCGCAGGATCAGACTGTCGAATGCGTTCGGATTGTAGTCATAATTGCGGACCAAGACCGGCTCTTCCCCCGGCCAGATCGCCTGACTGCAGCCTGTCAGATAAGGCGGCGGACAATAAAAGCTCAGGAACCGCGCCGCCTGATCACCGCCACCCGCCAGATCGCACAACTCTTCATACAGCGGCATAATCTCTGGCATATGCTGGGTCAGCGCGCGTCTGCTTTCCAGATAGCTCGCGCGCGCCGCGTCGCCCTCTTTCAGCCACCAGCGTTTGTAATCCGGCCAGTATTCGGCGAAAAGCCCGGCCCATTTCGGGCCGGGCAAATCTTCGCTGAGGGCGCGCCAAAGCATAGGTTTTCCTTACATGATCTTGAACGCAGGATCAGCCAGGGCCGGGCCCGCATTGGCCACCGGCAGCGGCTTACCCGACACCGATTGTTTGATGCCGTGGATCCACTTTTTCGCCCGCTCATTCAACTGGAAACTCTTGGTCATCGACCGGCCACGGGTCACCAGAATACCGATATCGGCGCCTTCATACCGGTAATCACCCGGCTGCAGGATCCGCAGGAAAAACGCCTCGTTCTCGCTTTCTACAGCGCGGCGGTGATAATCGAACCGGTCAAAGACCACGCGCCCGTCCTCCAGCATCTTGTAGATACCGGTTTCCGGCGCTTCGGTGCAGATATCCACGCTGTCTTCGGTATGCTTGATCACCATCTGGGACCAGCTGTCGATCATGTCAGGGTCGGCCCAGCGGCTATTCAACTCATCCACATCCAAATCGAATTTCTTTTTCGAGAATTCCAGCAGATGGAACAGGAACAGCGGGGCATCGGCATGGGCAAAGGCCGCGTGATTGGTCATCGACGACGCACCGGTAATGCGCGGGTTCAATTCACCCAGCCACAGATCGCCGGTCTTCTTGTCGATCAGGAAATCCAGCTCGAAATACCCGCGATACCCTTCCTTACGTAACTGCTCCCCGAACTTGAACGTCAGATCGCGGGCCTTTTCACGGACCTTTGGGGGGAATGCGGTCGACAGGATTTCATTACCGCACCAGCCGCCGCGATAGGGGGTCAGTTCCTTGAACCCCACCAGTTCGGTCATCAGCGGACCAACGATGGTGCCTTCCTTGGTGGCACAGGCCTCAATCGCGGAACCGCGGCAATCGATCCGCTTCATGATCTTGATCTCGCCTTCGCCGACGATCTCGTGCTCATGACGCCGGAAATCGGCCTCTGACTTGATAAAGAACGTGGTGTGGCCGCTGTCGCCAAAGGCGGATTGCAGCACAAGGTCATTGCCCAGCTTGGCCTCTTTGCAGATCTCCTGCAGATGGGCGTAGTCCTTGACCTCTGACAGCGTGTTGGGGACAGAGGGCACACCGGCCTTGTTCCCGATCCGCACCGTTTCGATCTTGTTGTCCATCGACGTGCGCAGCTTGGCCTTCGGAAACCAGACATCGGCGCCCAGTTCCTTTGACAACCGTTCCGTTTCCTCATCGAACATCAGGAACACGAACTTCGGCTTGCCGCCGCGGCGCTTGATGAAATCAATCACCTCTTTGTGCTGCAGCAGATAGTTGTTGATATCCTCGATCGACTGGAACTCCGCGTGTGGCTGTTCGGACGGGCAGAACACGTTCGGATGCTTGCCGCCATAACAGTCGATATAGCAGATATATTTGAAATTCTTGACCCATTCATCGAGGCCCAGAAGGTTGAAATTCGTCGCCGAAATGAAATAGATCGGGTCCTCATTGCGGTGAAAGAACCGCCGGATTTCTGAGATGTTCTTGAGCATGGTTGCCATGGTCTTGTCCTTTTCTTACTCGGCGGCTGTTTGGATAGCTTTGGGTTTTGGCAGGGCGGCCAGCGCTTCGGCCGTGAAGACGCGCAAACCCAGATCGGCGCGGTACCCGTGGATCTCGTTGACATCTAGCGCGCGCATGAATGACAGGATTTCCTGGCTGATCACCTGACCCGGCACGAGAATGGGAAAACCCGGCGGGTAGGGGATGATGAAGCTGGCCGATACGACCTCCTGCCCGGCATCCATCGCCTCCTTCAGCGATCCATTCAGTTCCAGATAGTCGCAGTTCGCCTCATCATAGCTGAGATAATAGGCGGTCCGAATGTCCCCTTCCGGTGTGAGGTCATCAGGACGGAACGCATCGTGGAACCGGCTGAAATCGGGCAGCGGCGGATAGTTTTCCGTCAGGTTCTTCACCCGGCGATCAAATGACAGACGCTCCATCTTGGATGCATCATCAAGCAGATCATCCAGTTCATTGGCAATTTCGACCAGCACCTCGATTAGATAGGCCACAGACGACCGTGTGGTCCCGATATTGGTCATGAACAGAACAGTATTGCGGGATGTCTTGTTGATCTGGATGCCGTATTTATCCATCAACACATCATTCTTGAATGTATCGCCGTCCCAACCTGTCCCGCCAACGGCAAGGGTAACACGGGTGGCATCCAGCACGAAATCGTCCTGTTCCCAGCAATCCCACATATCGGTCCAGCCCTGATCGACGTCGAAATAGCTTTTGACGCCGCTTTGCCGGTATGCCTCGGGGATCATGTCGCCGGCGGTCAGCACGCGGAAATACTTCTGCAGCAAGGGATGACTGGTGATCGCCTTGCGCATGGCCATCGCCGCCTCGATCTGGCGCTGGACAAATTCGAACCCTTCCAGTTCGACCTGTCGTCGGCCCACATCCAGCGACGCGATGATCTGATAATTGGGCGAGGTCGAGGTATGGGTCATATACGCCTCGTGAAACGACTGTTCGACTTCACCTTTGAAGTCCTGATCATTCACATGGATCATTGAGCCCTGCCGCAACGAGGTCAGCGTCTTGTGGGTCGATTGGGTCGCGTAGACCCTGATCCGCGCATCCGGGGGTGCGATCAGGCGAGTGTCGATCAGTTCCTCATCGGACGCATCGTCCAGATCGGCCTGTTGTTCATCATAGGCGCGCTGATGCGCCTCGGTTCGCAGCCGCTTGCGCAGGTTGTTGGCGGTGCGCATCGCCGTCCGCTGGCGATAGGTCGGACTGAATCGGGCAAAGGCGAACCACGCCTCGTCCCACAGGAAAATCAGGTCTTTCTTGATTGCCAGGCATTCTTCCATCACCCGTTCAACGTTGTAAACCAGCCCGTCAAAGGTGCAGTTGGTCAAAAGCAGCATCCGCACGCGGTCCAGCTTGCCCGCAGCCTTCAGAGCCAGTAGCTGATGTTTGATTTCCTTCAGCGGGACAGCACCATACATCGAATATTCATTCAGCGGATAGCTATCGAGATAGACCACCTCGGCCCCGGCCAGAACCATGCCGTAATGGTGTGATTTGTGGCAATCGCGGTCCACTAGCACGATATCGCCGGGCCGGACCAGTGCCTGCACCACGATTTTGTTACAGGTCGATGTACCGTTAGTTGCAAAGAAGGTCTGTTTGGATCCAAAGGCCCGACTGGCCAGTTCCTGCGCCTCCTTGATTGGCCCGTGCGGTTCCAGCAGACTGTCCAGTCCACCAGACGTTGCCGATGTTTCCGCTAGAAAGATGTTTGGCCCATAAAATGCGCCCATATCCTGGATCCAATGCGACCGGGTGATCGACTTACCCCGGCTGATTGGCATCGCATGGAAAACACCGGTTGGCTGCTTGGAGTAATTGACCAACGCGGTGAAGAACGGCGTCTTATGACGCGCTGCCACCCCGCGCAGGATATTCAGGTGCAACTCCATGAAGTCTTCCTGATTATAAAAAACGCGCCTGCAAATCCCAAGATCAAGCCCCGCGATATCCTCGACCGACCGTTCCGTCACCAGATAAGCATCCAACTCGGGGCGCACGCGCGCGATCAGACGGCAGAGCTCGGGTCCGTAATCCTCTGGCAGCATCGCCTCGATCGCTTCGGAGTCGCTGGCGTTGCTGACATATTTGCTCAGAATTTCGTTCGCGTTTTTCGATTTCAGAACCAGCCCGGGGCGAACCACAATGGCCTGAATATTGTGGTTGAACAAAACCGCGATCAAAGCATCTTCAAGGCTGGGCACAACCACAGCCTCGTAATTGTATGGATCCTCGGGGCGGCGCATCCGCGACACGTTGCTTTTCAGCCAGCGTTCCTGATGGTCGTTCACGTTGTCGACGATCAACACCTCGAAATAGGGTCGTGTCATTGCGCGCGCTTCAGGCGACAGCATCGCCTCATCGTTGTGTTCTTCGTCATCGGTGCTGTCGCGGTCCAGCGGGATGGTCCGCCTGCGATAGGCCCCGGTCGTCAGGGCGCGAGTCACGCGGTTGGTGGTAAAGGACAGATCCTCGAAATTGCCATGTTCGAACTGGCGGCGCATGTGGTCAAAGGCCGCCATGCCCGGAAAGGCCCAATAGGGTTCGATCAGCGCAAGCGATTCAAAAAGGTCTGCGATACGTATCTTTAACGCCGCCGCCTTCTTGCCGTTCGGCTCGCGACAGATGGATGTCGTCGCCTCGCGCAACGCGCTCCATCTGTCTGCCCGCAATTGTGTCGCGGAATAGTATTCGCTGACGGAATCCATCGGTCGTTCTCCCATTTGGGGCGACGACGCTGGGATGGATACGCGGCGTGGCAAGCCGCGTGTCAGCCTGCGTCAGCCACCTGATGTCTTGCCCACAAAGGGCGAAATTCCATAGCCCAGCTTCGGCTGGCGGTCCTGTGCCTCAGCCTCCGCATCCGCTGGTACATCGACATGCAGCCCGGCCCGCGACCCCTGCTGGGGTATCTCGAGCGGCCCGAGTGTCTGCAGATAGGCATCAGTGCCACTGCTGCGATCATAAACCGAAAAATCGGCAGAGCGGTCGCGAAAGCTTTTCAGAACCTGACCCAGGCCCTTCATTCCCGTTTCGCGCTGACGGCGGACCATGGACAGATCAACCTCAATCGGGAACATGTCCTCCTGCCCCGCCGACTGGTGCAGCACCAGCGATGTCGGATCAACCACAAGCGATTTGCCCACGCCACCGGCCCCCAGCCCATTCACATCAATCACATAGCACTGGAACTGCGCCGCAGTCGCACGTGCTATGGCCAACTCGGCATCACGGTCGGTGGTTCCCGTCAGAACCGGATGCAACAGCACCTCGACCCCCTGGCTGGTCAATTGGCGGGTCGTTTCCGGAAACCACATGTCATAGCAGATCGACAGACCAAACCGGCCCACATCCGGCACGTCGAAGACGCAGAATTCGGTGCCCGCGGCGATGCCGGCCTCATAAGGCAGGAACGGGAACATCTTGGCATAACGGCGAACGACATTGCCATCGGGGTCGATCACAAGTGACGTGTTGTAAACACGACCATCTTCGGGATGTGTCAGAAACATCGACCCGGGGATCAGCCAGATCTTGTGCCGCCTTGCTGCATCGCAAAACCGGTCAATCACTTCGTTCTCGGGTGGCAGCTTGTACTTTTCCAAGGGACCAAACGGGGCGAGTTCACTGAACAGCACCATCTGGGTCCATGGAAACCGCATCATCAGCACGTCAAGCCGATGCAGCATGCCATCAACATTGGGTTGCAGGGCGTTGACGTACATCTGCACGCCAGCAATCGCGAAAGGGGTCATGTCTCAAATTCTCCGTGAAGGCGAAGACGGGCCACACTGGCCATCAGAATCTTCGCGTCACGCACCCTTTACGCCCTTACCACCAAAACGGAAACAGGTGACCTTCGGACAACACGGTCCGCATTCGATCCGACAAGGAATTCGCGGACCCGATCCGGTTTATGCGAGGCCATGACCACAAGGTCGCATTCAACCTCACCGATGGTTTTCAGAATCTTCTTGTGGATCTTGCCAAAGGCCAGATGCTGTTTGACCTGCACGTCCTCTGGTATCTCCTTTTCCACCAGATCATTCAGTGCTTTGTTGGCGGCAGCCACGGCCTTTTCCTCAAAATCGTCGGGAAAGAACCCTTCGACCAAGGGCGTGCCCATATCAGGTACCACGGACATGATATGCAGCGTTCCGCTTGATGCGCGCACAAGCTCCACCGCCTGCGGCAGCGCCTTTTTCCAGGATGCAGGGTGGTTCAGATCGACGGTCAGCAAAACAGTATTGAACATGGTCCGTCCTTTCTATGCCGCAGCAGGTTTGCGGGCCGCGTTGGCACTGCGCCCGCGTTGCAGAAACACGATGAGTGCCAGCACCAACAGTGCGGGCAGGAACATCAGGTACTTGGTGGGCTGATCCACCGGGCGCAGCACACGTAGCACCTCTTGATCCCAATCCAGCCCGGCATCGGCTGCGGCACTGCCAAAGCTCACATCGTCGATGAACAGCGTCTCACCTTCGTTGCGGAAAAGAAGGCCAGCGTTTTCCAGCCGTTCGTCACCTGTCGCCCCCTCTTCAATTGGCAGGATCGCCACAAATTCGATGGGATCGCCCAGGTCGTTCATCCCCGCAACCCGCAGCCTGAGGTCTTCACCAACAGGCGTGGCCAAGGCTGCATCGGCGATTTCGACCGGATCAACCTCGTTATAGGGGGGATAGATCATGTCCATCCAGAACCCGGGTCGGAAAAGGGTGAAAGCGATCAAAAGCAGGGCAATGGTTTCGTAGAACCGGTTTTTGGCCATGAACCAACCTTGCGTTGCCGCCGCAAACAGCAGCATCGCTATGGTCGCGACAATGAACACGAATATACCCTGCGCCCACCCAACGCCGATCAACAACAATTCGGTATTGAAGATAAACAGGAACGGCAGGGCCGCCGTCCGCAAGCTGTAGAAAAATGCAACAACACCGGTTTTGATGGGATCGCCCCCAGAAACAGCCGCCGCCGCAAAACTGGCAAGCCCCACCGGCGGCGTCACATCGGCCATGATCCCGAAGTAGAACACGAAGAGGTGCACCGCGATCAGTGGCACAATCAGCCCGTTCTGCTGGCCAAGGGTTACAATCACCGGAGCCAGCAGCGCCGACACCACGATATAGTTCGCCGTTGTCGGCAAGCCCATCCCAAGGATCAGCGACAGGATCGCCGTCAGGAACAGGATCGCCAGAATGTTGCCGCCCGAAAGCACCTCGACCACATCAGCCAAGGCGGACCCCACACCGGTCTGGCTGACCGCGCCGACAATGATACCTGCGGTTGCTGTCGCAATGCCGATCCCGATCATGTTGCGCGCGCCGGTTTCCAGCCCGTCGATCAGGTCTTTCAGACCTTGCACAACAGCACCGCCGAACGCCGTATCACCCCGCATCAGCGCCATCAGTGGGCGCTGGGTGACAAGGATGAACACCATATAGGCCGTTGCCCAGAAAGCCGACAGGCCGGGCGACAAGCGATCCACCATCAGCGCCCAGACCAGCACAACGACCGGCAAGATGAAGTGAAGGCCAGACCGGACAGTCGGTCCCGGCAATGGCAGCGTCGTGACCGGGGCATTCGGATCGTCAAGTTCCAGCGGCTCTTCCTTCGATGCGACGAACAACAGTCCGATATAGACGAGCGTCAGGAAGGCAAAGATGATGTAACCCGCCGTCTCGGGGAAGGCCGGGCGAATCCAGCCCATGCCGTAATAGACGACAAAGGAAATCGCGCAGATCGCGGCGATAGTGAACGCGATGCCGATCAGGCGGCGCACAATCGGCTTGGGCTCATAGGCGCGCGGCAGGCCTTCCATACCGGCCTTCAGCGCTTCCAGATGCACGATATAGACCAGCGCGATGTAGGAAATCACCGCAGGCAAAAAGGCGTGCTTGACCACGTCGAAATAGGGGATGCCCACATATTCGACCATCAAAAAGGCCGCAGCCCCCATCACGGGCGGCATGATCTGTCCGTTGACGGAACTTGCCACCTCGACCGCGCCAGCCTTTTCGGAGTTAAAGCCGACCTTCTTCATGAGCGGGATGGTAAAGGTGCCGGTTGTCACCACGTTGGCGATCGAAGAGCCCGAAATCAGCCCGGTCATTGCGGATGAGACCACAGCCGCCTTTGCGGGACCGCCCTTGAGGTGGCCCATCAGACTGAACGCCACCTGAATGAAATAGTTACCAGCCCCGGCGCGGTCCAACAGCGAGCCGAACAAGACGAACAGGAACACGAAAGAGGTTGAAACACCCAAGGCGATGCCAAACACACCTTCGGTGGTGATCCACTGGTGATTGACGATCTCGGACAGGCTGGCGCCCTTATGGGCGATGATGCTGGGCATATATGGCCCCAGCACCGTGTAGATCAGAAATACGGATGCGACGATCATCAAGGCCGGCCCAAGCGCACGGCGTGTCGCCTCAAGCAGCAGCATCAGGCCGATCACCGCTACCACGAAATCCTGCATGATGGGCGCGCCGACACGGCCCGAGATCTCGCGATAGTAAACAAACAGATAAAGGGCAGCCAACGCCCCCACAACCGCCAACGCCCATTCCCAGATGGGAACGCGATCTTTGGGAGACCCCAGAACGATGGTGGCCACAACGGCCAAGGCAACTATCGGAATCCACCAGGTCGCTGTTTGTTCCTTGGCCCCCGTCATGAACAGGAACGCGAGAATCAACGGGACGGCAACGCCTAGTCCCAACTGAAATTTTGTGCGGGCGGCAGGAAAGGCCGCAAAAGCAAGAAACAGCGCGAAAGCCAGATGGATGGACCGGCTTTCAGTATCATTGAAAACGCCAAAACCAACCATGAATGGGATGGGCGATGCAATCCAAAGCTGGAACAACGACCATGCCAGCGCGGTACATGTCAGAAAGATCCCGACTGCACCTGCTGCCCCGCGTCCGCCAGTGTCAGAGGAAGCAACCAGCGCATCCAGTTCTTCCTGGCTTAATCCGCCGCGCCCGTCTGCAGCATTTTCGACCGCAGCGGCCTGCTGTTGGTTTGGATTGTCAGACATGTCATCCCCCTGCGGCCCAATTCGCGGGCGCGTCGTCAATTGTCCCTGCTATCCGGTGCGCCAGGCAGGGCCCGCCGCACCGTTTGTCCTCACGAAACGTCCAGCTTACATCCAGCCGCGTTCCTTGTAGTAACGCTCTGCGCCGGGGTGCAGCGGAGCAGACAGGCCATCCTGGATCATCTGCTCTTCGGTTAAATTTTCAAACGCAGGGTGAAGACGCTTGAACCGGTCAAAATTGTCGAAAACGGCTTTGACGGTCTGATAGACAACATCGTCATCCACATCGGCAGAGGTCACAAATGTCGCCTTCACACCAAAGGTCTGCACGTCATCAGGCGATCCTTCATACATACCGCCCGGCACCGTGGCAGCGGCATAATAGGGATTGTCAGCGATCAGCTGATCAATCTCGGGGCCGGTGACCGGCACCAGAACCGCATCAACGGTTGATACGGCTTCCTGAATGGACCCGTTGGGATGACCAACAGTGTAGATGATCGCATCGACCTTGTTGTCACCAAGTGCGGCTGCCTGTTCGGCCGGCTTCAGCTCGGATGCCAAGGCGAAATCATCCATCGTCCAGCCAAGCGCATCCATCACGACCTGCATGGTTGCATACTGACCGGAACCGGGGTTACCGATATTGACCCGTTTGCCTTTGAGGTCCTCGAATGTGGTGATCCCGGCGTCGGCACGAGCAATCACCGTAAATGGCTCACCATGAACGGAAAATACGGCGCGCGCGCCTTCGAACTGGTTGTCTTCGAATTCGGATGTGCCGTTATATGCGTGATACTGCCAGTCGGACTGGGCCACGCCCATATCCATGTCACCTGCCATGATCGCATTGATATTGGCGATAGACCCGCCAGTGGACGGGGCCGTGCATTTCAGGTTGTGATCAGCAGTGCCGCGGTTCACAAGCCGGCAGATCGACTGACCCACCACAAAGTAAACTCCGGTCTGGCCACCTGTGCCAATGGTGATGAATTGCTCCTGCGCTGATGATGCGGACCCGGCCATCATGGCCCCCGCAAAGGCAAGGTACTTAAAAACTTTCATGATTTACTCCCAGTTTCATAATCGTGATACGCCCTCGTTGAGCGAGGATCAGTTTCCGGCGTGGGCTCAGGGTGTTTGAACGCCCCTGCCCAACTTGGCGCAAATTACCGGCGTTGTCTTATGATCAACACATCGCCGTAAAAGCGGCTGGCCTTGCATGAGACTGACAAGGCGTTGCGATTCCTGCAACCAAATTCCTTACGCGACGGCAGTATTGTTTAATATTTTGAACAATTCGACGGTGAATCGCGTGAAATCGCACCGAAATCACCGGGCCGGTCGATCTCTGAACGCTTACGGACATGTGGAAAAATGAATGGCCGATCCCAGCGGAAGGTGGATGTTTCAGATGATTAGTCCAGGATCAGATTGCAACATAACGAAAAAGGGCGGGTCGCTGGACCCGCCCTTTCCAAAGGTTTCAAAGGCAATCAGCCTTGCAATTCTGCGACCGCTGCCGCCAGCGCCTCTTCAAAGATCGCGAGGCCTTCGTCGATGATCGCGTCTGATGCCGTCAGCGGCACCATGATCCGCAATGCATTGCCATGCATCCCACAGGCCAACAGGATCAGACCACGCTGCAGCGCATGGGCGACGACTGCCTTGGTCAAAGCCGCATCAGGCGTTGCCGTTTCGAAATCCGTCACGAACTCAACCGCCAGCATCGCGCCAAGGCCGCGAATATCCCACATGCGGTAAGGGGCGACGCGCGCGCCAATCTCGGCAAACCGAGCGCGGAAATGCTCACCCAAGGCTGTCGAGCGGGCCAGCAACCCCTCTTCCTCGATCGCCTCAATCGCGGCCAACGCAGCCGCGCACGCGACCGGGTTGCCACCATATGTGCCACCCAGACCACCGGGGATGACGGCATCCATCAACTCGGCCCGGCCAATCACACCGGCAATCGGATAGCCACCCGCCATAGATTTTGCGACGGTGATCAGATCAGGCACGACACCCGAATGCTCAATAGCAAACCATGTGCCAGTCCGGCCAAAGCCTGCCTGAATTTCGTCAGCGATCAACAGAATGCCATGGGTGTCACAAATCTCGCGCAGGGCCTGCATCATCTCGAACGGCACAGGGGTATACCCCCCCTCGCCCAAAACAGGTTCGATGATAATCGCCGCAACCCGCTCTGGCTGCGCATCGGTCAGAAACAGGTTCTGCAACCCGGTCAGCGCATCCTGCACCGTGATCTCGTCGCGCACGCTGGGGAATGGCGCGCGGTAGATGTCCGACGGGAACGGGCCCACGTCTTTCTTGTAGGGTGAAATCTTGCCTGTCATGCCCAAGGTCAGCAATGTGCGACCGTGATAACCACCGGTAAACGCGATGACGCCCGGACGTCCTGTCGCAGCCCGCGCGATCTTGACGGCGTTTTCGACAGCTTCGGCCCCTGTGGTGACCAAAAGCGATTTTTTGACGTGATCACCGGGGGCCAGCGCGTTCAGCTTTTCAGCCAGCGCCACATAGGGCTCGTAAGGCACCACCTGGAAACTGGTATGGGTATAATGATCCTCTTGCGCCTTTGCGGCGGCAACCACCTTGGGGTGGCGATGACCAGTGTTCAGCACCGCAATCCCGCCAGCAAAGTCGATATACCGCTTGCCTTCGACATCCCAAAGCTCTGAATTCTCTGCGTGATCCGCGAAAATCGGCGCTGCCGAAGCCACGCCGCGTGCCACTGCGGCCTCGCGACGGACGAGCAGATCTGCGTTGGTTTTCGCATCGACCACAACATCCGGCACGACCGAGATGTTGGGCTTGCGTTTCGCGGGAGACTTGCGGGGTTTCTTTTTAACTGTGCTAGTCATGTCTGGGGTATCCTTGCAAAGGGAAATACGGCTCAACAGGTGTTTAAAATTCTCATACTTCGTTTATTTTATCTGTCAATGGGAATTGATCGCGCCAGAACCGTCTGTTCTTTCGGTCCAGTTGGACTGCTTCATTTGCATCATCAAACAGGTTTCGGCATGGACCAGGTTGTACTAGCTTGATCTGACGACATAAAAACAAAACTGGTAAGGGATCGCGGGTGGATATCGGAAAACGACTGCAGGATTTGCGCAAGGCGCACGGTCTGTCCCAGCGGGAACTTGCCGCGCGGGCCGGTCTGACCAACGGTACCGTTTCGTTGATCGAACAGAACAAAACCAGCCCTTCGGTTGCCTCTCTCAAAAGCCTGCTCGACGCGATTCCGATGAGCATTGCCGAGTTCTTTGCCACCATCGAAGAGGCGGAACCGACCAAATACTTCTATACTGTTGATGAGTTCACCGAAATCGCCCCCCAGTCCGGGCAAACAGCGGTGTCACTGCGCCAGCTTGGCAATGCCAGCAGCCATACGCTGCAAATCCTTGACGAAACTTATCCCCCCGATGCCGACACCGGCCCGGAATTGCTGACCCATGCCGGTGAAGAAGCCGGGATCGTGACAGAGGGAGAGATTGAAGTGACCGTTGGTGATCAGGTCCGGGTGCTGCGCGCGGGTGAAGGTTACCTTTTTGACAGCCGCCTGCCCCACCGGTTTCGCAACACCGGCAAGACACCCTGCCGGATCATCAGCGCCTGTACACCGCCGACATTTTGATCAGGACGGCAGGTGCCAAAACCTCCGCATCCGGCACTCACGCAGAGCTCACAATCCGCCGTCAAGTGCACCTGCCCCGACAAGCATCTGATACTTGTCACGATCAAACCACCAGAAATCGACACCGCGGTTGAAGTCATAGGGGGCAGGTTCTTCAGGGATGCCAAAGACATCCCAGATCGCGACACGATGGGTACCCAGATACCAGGTGCCGATCCAGATATGTTTTGATCGCAAAACCCGATCAAGCGCGCGGGTTGCCGCCACTAGTTCATCGCGTGTCTCAGCCGCAACCACCTGTTCGATTAGCGCGTCCACAACCGGGTCTGCCAGCCCTGTCAGGTTGTTACTTCCTCTCGCGGCAGCCGCTCTGGACCCATAAAAGGCCCGCAATTCTGCCCCCGGCGTAACCTTGACCCCCCATGCCGTGAATGACAGGTCAAAGTCATAACTCTCTCGCCGTTCGCTCCAGGCACTGGGATCAATCAGTTCAAGTTCAACGTCGATACCCAAACTTTGCAGGTTTTCGATAAACGGAACGAGGATCCTTTCAAGGCTGCGACTGTCATCTGGAAATTCGAGCGACAATAGCTGACCGGCGGCATTCCGGCGCATCCCGTCATCACCTGCAAGCCAGCCTGCCTCGTCAAGCAATCTCGACGCCTCGCGCAATGCCGCACGGTCGCGCGGGCTCGGACCGCCATCATAGGGAACATGTGCTGGCTCGGTGAAAATCTCTGACGGCAGTTGATCACGGAATTCTTCGAGGATCGCCAGCTCCGCGCCTTCCGGCACGCCAGATGCCTGCATTTCGGTATTTTCAAAGAAACTGTCACTGCGCTTGTATGTGCCGTAAAACAGCGTTTCATTCGTCCACTGGAAATTGAAGGCATATTCCAGCGCCTGACGCACCCGGATATCCTGCAAGACCGGGCGCCGCATGTTGAACCAGATGCCCTGCGCACTTGAGGGTCGTCCATCAGGCAGCAAAACCTGCTTGACCCAGCCGCTTTGTGCCGCCGGAAAATCATAAGCTGTTGCCCAGGACGCCGCGCGATTTTCAACCCGCATCAGATATTCACCGGCGGCAAACGCCTCCAACCCCACGGTATCATCAGCGAAGTATTCATAGGCGAAGCAATCAAAATTGTTCCGTCCGGCATTCACCGGCAGGTCGGCGGCCCAATAATCGGGATCCTTGCAGAACGTGATCGTGCGGGGCGCATCGAGTGTATCAACCTCGTAAGGACCGGACCCAAGTGGGCGCGTGATCCATGTCTCATCAAACGGGTTTTCATCATAGAAATGCTCAGGCAGTACAGGTAACTCAGCGATTTCCGCAGGAAAGGCGCCAGCGCCAGGGGCCAGGTCAAACCGGACCCGCAAGTCGGTTTCAGCCTCGACCAATAGCACATCAGACAGCAAGTTGCGGTAATAGGGATGACCCTCGGTCTTGAGCGCATTGATCGTGAAAACAACGTCCTGCGCCGTGACAGGCTCACCGTCATGAAAACGCGCCTCGGGGCGCATATTGAACGCGACGTAGGACAGGTCATCGGGATACTCAATGGTCTCGGCGATTAGGCCGTAAATCGCGTCAGGTTCGTCATAGGCACGGACCATCAAACCGTCGTAGACATGGTGACCAATCTCCGGCGCTGAGTCGCCCTTGATGATGAAGATATTAAGACTGTCGAATGTCGGCGTACCATAAAGCTGACGCTGGCTCATCGTCCCACCTTGCGGCGCGTCGTGATTGGCATAGTCAAAATGGGTGAAATCTGGGCCATATTTCAGATCGCCAAAGGCGGAGTAACCATGGCTGATCGTCACCTCTGCAAACGCAGGCGCGGCACACGCGACCATCGCCAGAAATGTAGAAATGTGCAATTTCATCTTGTACCCCCGCACTGGCTTCATCCCAATTCTGCAAGTGGAGCATTTGCACGGATCAAGGTCCAGCAGTCAAATTGCTGCACGGGCACCGAGCGGTCGGTGATCCATCGACGCTGGACGAATTTGCAGGTTGCGCCTGTTCAAGCGCACAGCATGTCTCGACCTGCGCCATCCAACCGACCGGTTTCCCGCCGCTTCAGTCGGACAGCACCCGCTCTGCAATGTCGGCCAGCAATCCATCCAGATCAACGCCGCCGCCCATCTCGGTCATGTCCTTGTCATAAAGGATGAATGACAGGCCATGGACAAAGCTCCACAGCATGAAACCACGCTTGCGAACCTCCTGCGTGATGTCATCCTCGCCCAGACAAAGCGCGACCTCTTGCAGCACAATCCCAAAGGTCTGTTCGCCAGCGGCCTTTAATCGCTCATCATTCAGGCCGTCGGTAAATCCGCCGAATTTGAGCCGGAAAACACCCGGCTCGCGCAACGCGAATGTGACATATTCCTTGCCCAGCGCCTGAACCCTTTGCGGCGATCCCGGCGGGATCCCTTCCAAGGCGGCGAACATGTTTTCGCGGTGCCGCACCATCCCCTCCAACACCATGGCGACAAGCATTTCATCCTTGTTTTTGAAATGCTTGTAAGGCGCGGCGGTCGATACGCCGGCCAATCTGCATGCATCAGACACCGAAAAACCATCCGGCCCCTTCTCCTCGACCAGACGGCGCGTTGCCTCAATCAGACCCGCCCGCAAATCACCATGATGATAGCGGGCCTTCTGCAGTGGTTCTTTGCCGGTTGCCTCAACCGTCTTTGCCATCATTTTTTCCATTCTTTTGCTGATCTGAATTTTCTCAGATCACGTACTACTTGTCAAAGTAAGAACTTCTAACATATGTTAGTCACACTAACTTTGCAGCGATTCAGCAATGGGAAACGATCAGATGCAGAATGAAATACGCAGCGTCATGGGAAAGATCTGGGGCGGTGTCCGCCTGATTGGCCGGGTTGCTCTGACGCTTCTCGTTGTCGCAGGCGCAGTGTTTGCGGTGCAATTCGGATCCTCTGAGCTGGCGCAACGCGCCGATGCAGCCCCTGCACCGGATGCAGCACCGCTGATCCCTGTCTCAACCTCACCCCTGATCGTGGAAAACGGCTACGATGTGACGCGCGCCTTTGTCGGACAGGTCGAGCCGCAAAAAACTGTTTCGCTCTCCTTCGAACTGCCGGGACGGCTCAGCGAAATCACCGCAAACGAAGGTGATTGGGTCGAAAAGGGTCAGATTCTCGCCAGCCAGGATTTGTCCTTACTGATCTCAGAGCGGACACGCCTAACAGCGTCGCGCAGTGCCGCCGAGGCGCAGCTACGCTTTGCCGAACAGACCGTGGCGCGAAACGCGGAATTGAACCAGCGCGGTTTTGCCAGCCAGGCCGGTCTTGATGAGGCGCTGTCGCGGCAGGACGAACTGCGCGCACGGATCGCCGAAATTGACGCCTCTCTCGAAAACGTTGCGATCCGCATTGCAAAATCGCAGATTACCGCACCGTTTGATGGGCGCGTGACCGAGCGTCTGGTTGATGGCGGCGAAACACTGGGCGCCGGGCAGCGCGTTTTTGGCCTTGTCGAATTGCGCAAGCCACAAGTGCGCATCGGTGTTCCGCTTGATCTGACCGACGCCCGACTTGGCAAACCCACGATTGAGGTTGATGGCGCGGCCCACACGGCCACCCTTGTCACGCTCCGCCCGGATATCGATCCGGTGACGCGCACCAGAACAGCGGTTTTTGAAATCGACACCGACACGCAACTTGCGTTCGGCCAGACCGCCCGCCTGATCGTAACCGAAACGATTGATATCCCGGGCTTGTGGCTGCCAACCACCAGCCTGAAGGAAGGGGTGCGCGGCCAATGGACCATCCTGACCGTGGATCCTGATGATATCGTTCGCGCCGCATCGGTAGAGATCCTGCACGCCGAAAGCGACCGCGTCTTTGTTCGGGGCGCATTCCCGGACGGCACACAACTGATCGACGCAGGCCCGCAGCGGGTCACCGTCGGTCAGCAAGTCACCACCAAAAACACGCTTTGAAGGGGCCGGGATCATGGAAACGCTCACCTTCCGCCAACCACGCCTTGTTGCCCTGATCATTCTGGTTCTGGTCTCGGCGGGGATGTCATCGCTTCTGTCGCTTGGGCGGCAGGAGGACCCCACAATCACCAACCTTTTCGCTACCGTCACTACCCAGTTCCCCGGCGCTGACCCGGAACGGGTGGAGGCGCTGATCACAGCGGAAATAGAAGAGGAGTTGAGGACGATTGCCGAGGTCGACACCGTGTCATCTGTGTCGCGTTCGGGCGTGTCGGTCGTATCGGTGGAGCTGCAGGAAACACTTGACGAAGCCACAATTGAACAGGTCTGGTCAGAAGCCCGCGATGCCGTCGAAGACGCGCGGCGCAACTTCCCCACCGGGGTTCTGGCGCCTGATTTCAACGCGGAAGGTATCTCGGCCTATTCTGCGGTCATCTCTGTGACCGCGTCAGAACCCGACATGCCCCTGACGGTATTGTCGCGGCACGCGGATGCGCTAGGGGACAGGCTGCGGTCCATCCCTTCTACCCGCGCTGTTGATTTCTTTGGTGTTCCCGAAGAAGAGGTCCTGATCAGTGTTGATCCAACCAAGGCGGCCGCCCTTGGCCTCACCGCCGCCGAGATTTCCAGTCGCATTGCGGACGCGGATGGCAAGGTCCAGTCAGGTCGCCTGCAAGGTGATGTGGATCTGACAATCAACGTCACCGGCGAAATCGAAACGCTCGACCGGCTGCGCCAGGTGGTGCTGCGCGAAAACAGCGTCGGCAGCACCGTCACGCTTGGTGACATCGCCCGGATTGACCGCGGCCCGCGCAGTCCGGCGTCCGAAATTGCCATTGCGAACGGCAAACCGGCCATTCTTGTCGGTGTGCTGGCGCAGGACGGCGTACAGATCGACCGCTGGATGACTTTCGTGCGCGACGAACTGGCCGCCGGGGCGGATCAAATCCCACTCGGGATCGAGGAAACGCTTCTCTTTGATCAAAGCGTCTACACGCTCGACCGCCTGGCAAGTGTCGGGACGAACATGGCGATCGGCGTCGGTCTCGTGGTGATGGTTCTGCTGATCACGCTGGGCATTCGGGCGGCGGCGATCGTTGCGTTGGTTTTGCCCGTCGTGTCCCTTGCCACCTTGGCAACGATGAATTTCATCGGGCTGCCAATCCACCAGATGTCAGTCACCGGTCTGATCGTGGCCCTCGGCCTGCTTGTCGACGCGGCGATCGTGATGACTGACGAAGTCCGCCGTCGCCTGCAGGCTGGCATGGAACGGGCGCAGGCCGTACGCGACGCGGTCAGGCGTCTGTCCGCACCATTGCTTGCCTCTACCGTGACAACCGCGCTCGCCTTCACCCCGATGATCCTGCTGCCTGGTCCTGCCGGTGATTTTGTCGGATCAATCGCCATTGCGGTGGTTCTGATGCTGGTTTGGTCCTTTCTCATCGCGCTGACAGTCACGCCGGCCCTTGCTGGATGGATTCTGCCCACTGCGGAAAAAGGTAATTTCTTCAGCCGTGGCATATCGTTTCCCGCGCTTGGCCGGTTGTTCGAAAGTTCAATCCGGCTGGCGGTCAAAAACCCCCTGCGGGCCATCGCTGTTTCGCTGATCCTGCCGGTCATGGGCTTTGCAGCCTTCCCCACACTGACCGCCCAATTCTTCCCGGGCGTTGAGCGGAACCAGTTCTATATCGAAATCGACATGGCCTCGGGCTCCGCCATTGCAAACACGCAAGAGACGGCACAGCAGATGGATGCACTGATCCGCGCCGATGAGGGTGTCGAAAGCATCTACTGGACCATCGGGCAATCAGGGCCGGCATTCTACTACAACATCGTGGGCAACCGGTCGCAGGAACCCGGCTTTGGTCAGGCGATGGTGACCACAAAGACTGATGCCGATGCGGCCCGTCTGGTCAGTCAGTTACAAGTCGAGTTCGACGCGCAATTCCCGGATGCACAAGTCATCGTGCGCGGGCTGGTTCAGGGCCCGCCTGTCGATGCCCCCGTTGAAATCACCATCAAAGGACAGGACATTGCGACCCTGCGGCGGCTTGGTGATGAGGTTCGCGGGATTATGGCTGACCTTGATCTTGTGACACAGGCCCGTGCGGGTGTGAATGGCGGCGCACCGCAACTGCGGTTCCAGATTGATGAGGTCAAGGCGCGTCTGCTTGGCCTTGATGTGGCAGATATCGCAGGCCAGATGAACACCGCTCTGGTCGGGTTGACGGGGGGGTCGCTTGTCGAAGGCACCGAACAATTGCCGGTCCGCGTGCGCATGGGCGACGGGCTGCGGGGCGATCTGCAGGCGATCTCTGACATGCCGATCCTCTTGCCAAATGCGGCGGCCGTATCTGCAACCGGTGCTTTTCCGGCGGTCCCACTGTCCGAACTGGCAACGCCTGTCGTTGAACCATCCGAAAGCGTCATCACCCGCAGCGATGGCATTCGCGAAAACACGATACAGGCCTTTATCGTACGGGGTGTCCTGCCCGAAGAAGCACTGCAGGATGTCCTCACCGCCCTTGATGAACGCGGGTTCGCGCTGCCATCTGGCTACACGCTTGAACTTGGCGGCGATAGCGATGCACGGTCCAATACCGTGGGCAATCTGCTGGCCTCTGTGGGCCTGATCGTGACCCTGACCATTGCGACCATCGCGCTGACCTTCAATTCCTTCCGTCTGACGGTGGTCGCGCTGATCGTCTGCGTTCTGTCTGCGGGCCTGTCGATGCTGTCGCTTGCCATCATGCAGTATCCGTTTGGCATCCAGGCGATCATCGGGGTCATCGGCTCTATCGGGGTGTCGATCAACGCGGCCATCATCATCCTGACGGCATTGCAGCAGGATGAAGACGCTAGCGCAGGCGACCGTGACGCTATGGCCCGCGTTGTGACGGGATCCAGCCGGCACATCGTTTCGACCACGATCACAACGTTTGGAGGGTTCCTGCCCTTGATCCTCGGGGGTGGTGCCTTCTGGCCGCCCTTCGCAGTGGCGATCGCAGGTGGGGTGCTGTTGTCGACAGTGGTGTCATTCTACTTCACACCACCGGTTTTCGCCCTCATCCACCGGCGGCAAAGGGCGAAGGAAGATGTCCGGCACAGCCACCGCGCAGATGATGTGACTGCATCTCTCAGGATTGCTGCGGAATAGTCCTGAGGACACGATCACCATTCGACCTATATGACGCGCCGCCCGCAAAAACCGCAGGCGGCGCGCTGTCCATCAGACGAACGCGACGCCGTCATTCACCATCGGCAACACCGCCACGACCTGACCTGCATTTGCAATGGCGTTAGCCAGCGCTGGTGCCGAAGGAGGTGTGCCCGGCTCACCAATGCCGGTTGGGGGTTCAGCCGAGGGCACGATATGGGTCTCTATCGCGCCGATATCGCCGATCCGCAGCGGCTCGTAGTCGGGAAAGTTGTACTGATCCACGACGCCGCCGGTCAACGTGATCTCGTCGCGCATTGCATGACCCAGACCATACCCGACCCCACCTTCAATCTGGGCCTTGATCACATCCGGGTTTACGGCGATCCCGCAATCGACGGCGCAGGTCACCTTTTCAATCTGCACGCCGTTGGCCGGATCGCCCGAGATTTCGACAACCTCGGCCACGAAGCTGCCAAAGGATTTGTGGACGGCGATGCCCTGACTGTTACCGTCAGCCGGGTTGCCCCAGTTGCCCTTCTCGGCGGCCAATTGCAGGACAGCGGCCTTGCGGCGGCCGTCCATGCTGTCGCCAAGATAAGCAAGCCGGAATTCCACCGGGTCGCGTCCGGCCGCCAGGGCGGCCCGGTCCATCATGACCTCCATCGCATAGGCGGTATGGGTGTGGCCGACCGCACGCCACCACAGCGTACTTGTCGCTTTCGGGGTATCCGTCAGACCGACATGGAAGCCGGGGATGGTGTAGGGGGTGTCTGCGACCCCTTCGACCGAGGAATGGTCCACCCCGTCATGGACGGCGAACGCTTCGAAAGCGGTGCCCTTCATGATCGACTGCCCCGCAATGCGGTGATCCCAGGCCACGATCTCGCCCTCTTCTGACAGACCGACCCGGACCCGATGGCCGAATGCGGGGCGGTAATAGCCGCCCTTGATGTCGTCCTCCCGGCTCCAGACCAGTTTCACAGGGCGGGTCCGGTCGGTGATCGCAAAGGCCAGACCCGCCTCGACCTGATAGTCTGCCGTCGGCGTCGCGCGGCGCCCGAAGGAGCCACCGGCAAGCATCGTATTGATGCGCACCTTGTCCATGGGCAACTCAAAGATCTGGGCCAGCGCCATATGTGGCCCGGTGGGCATTTGTGCGCCATCATGCAGCGTGATGCCGCCATCCTCATTCGCTTCGATGGTGCAGTTCAGCGGCTCCATCGGCGCGTGGGCAAGCAGCGGGAAGTAGAACGTTTCCTCAACGACCGTCGCCGCCTGATCCATAGGTGCCGGATCGTTTTTCAGAACGTTGAATTCCGCGTCCGCATCAAGTGCGGCCAGGATTTCATCCTTGATTTGTGCACTGTCGCGGTTTTCGGCATTAGACAAATCCCACTCAACCGTCAGCAAATCCCGCGCCTGCATCGCGGCCCAGGTGCTTTCCGCATAGACGGCCACAGCAGCATTGTTGGGCAGGGTTGCCGCGCGAATGAAGCCTGCAACTGACTTGGCCTCGCTGTCGTCAAAGCCTGTGACCAGCCCGCCCATCTGCGGCGGACGCGCCAGCATGGCGACCATCTGATTTGGCAGATAGACATCCATGGCGAACATGGCCGTGCCGTCCCCCTTGATCTCACTATCAAGACGCCGCACATCCGGGTTGCCGATCAGCCGCCATTGCTCCGGTGTCTTGAGTGTTGGCTCGGCCGGCGCATCAAGCTCTGCCGCAGCCGCAACAAACTCACCAATCGGGGTAGTATTTCCCCCGCCGGTGATCTCACCATCCACGATATCCAGCGATGCGGCATCAACATTCCAGGCGCTCGAAGCGGCCTCGATCAGCACAGTGCGTGCGGCGGCCCCGGCCTGACGGTATTGCATGAAGGAGTTGGCCATAGCCGTCGAGCCGCCGGTGCCCTGAATCTGGCCAAAGGCCAAATTGGCATATAGTTCTGGGTTGGATGGCGCGAATTCATAGTCGATCTGATCCATGCGCAGGCCGATTTCTTCCGCGATCAGTGTCGACAGGCCGGTCGCTGGGCCCTGGCCCTTTTCAAAGTGCTTGATGACGGCGATAACGCGACCGTCTTCGCCAATCTTCACAAAGGGGTTGAGCTGTGCGGCCGCATCGCCAGCGGCGATGGCGCCATCAGGCCTGGCTCCGATGACCAGCAAGACGCCAGCAGCGGCAGATCCCTTGAGGAACCCACGACGGGATGTGTTGATGGTCATGATCAAGCCTCCAGGATTTCAGATGCGCGCTGGATACCGGCGCGAATGCGTTGATAGGTGGCGCAGCGGCAGGCATTACCATGCATATAATCGTTGATCTCTTCCACGGACGGCTTGGGGTTTTCTGTCAGCAGGCCAACGGCGGACATGATCTGGCCGGACTGGCAATAGCCGCATTGCACGACATCAAGCTCCATCCATGCCTGCTGGATGGCAGCCCCCTCCTTGGTGGCGCTAATTGCTTCGATGGTCGTGATCTCGGTGCCCTCCAAATCACCCACATAGGCCTGGCAAGACCGGGTCGGTTGCCCGTCGACATGGACCGTGCAGGCCCCGCATGACGCGACCCCGCAGCCAAACTTTGTGCCCGTCATCTGCAATTCGTCCCTGATCACCCAAAGAAGTGGCGTGTCAGGGTCAGCGTCGACAGTACGTTCAACGCCATTGAGCTTGAGTGTGAGACTCATGTGGGGACCTCCTGATGGAATTATTCACTTATGATGGTGTAAACTTATGAGTTTACCTTACGGCTGGGTTTGACAGTTGTAAACCGGCACGTTTACCCACTAGTCTGACAAGAAATACCTAGGCGCCGAATGAACGATCCTGTCTGTCCAATACACGTAAAGCGCGAGCAAATTTTTCAAGCCGCCGTTGCCGAGTTTCATGAAAATGGCTTTGCCTCGACCAGCATGGATCGCATTTCCGCACGGGCCGGTGCATCGAAGCGGACGGTCTACAAACACTTCGAAAGCAAGGAAAAACTGTTCCAGGAACTGATCCGCAGGCACTGGGCCAAATTCGCTGAGCCATTTGATATCAAATATGAAAAAGGCCGCGATATTCGTGATCAGCTTTCGGCCTTTGGTCATGCTGAAGGGCGTTTGATGACGTCACCCGATATCATGGCGACCACAAGACTTGTCATGAGCGAGGTGTTGCGCAGCCCGGAACTGGTCGAGGAAAATCAGGAAAAAACCGATTTCACAGCGCCGATTGAGGCTCTGTTGAAAGAGGCGACAGCCGACGGGCAATTGCGGGTTGATGATCCGCGTGTCGCAGCGGAGGAATTCATCGCCCTTTTGAAAGGCAAGGCCTTCTGGCCCGTTGTCTTTGGCGCGCCAGTGGTATCCATCGATGAGATGTCAAACATCGTCGACAGCAGTGTGGAGTTGATCATGCGCCGCTATGGCGTCTGATCAGCATCACGCGAAACAAAACGTCAGGCTGCGGCCTCTTTCACGCCGGACAACTCCTCTTTCACCCTTTGGTCGGACGCAGTAATGCACAGCCGCAGCAGCGGCGGAACCGTCAGCAAAGTCAGAAATGCCGACATCGACAACCCGCCGACAACCACCGCACCCAGACCGCGATAGAGTTCCGATCCTTCACCCGGAAAAATGATCAGCGGCAGCATCCCCATCACGCTAGTCAATGTCGACATAAAGATCGGGCGAATTCTGTTGCGCGTCGCCTCTTCAATCGCATCAATCGGGGCCATGTCTTCTTCGCGCAGATGATAAAGGGTTTGATGCACGATCAGGATTGCGTTGTTCACCACGATGCCGACCAGAATGATGAACCCAAGCAAGGTTAGCATATCCAGTGGCTGCACCTGATAGGTGTTCAGCAAGGCCAATCCGCCAACGCCACCCGCGGCAGCAACGGGAACCGCGATCAGGATCACCAACGGCAGAACAAAGCTTTCAAAAAGAATAGCCATGACAAGAAAAACGATGATCAGCGCCACAATCAGATTGATCTGAATGGCCGACCAGGTCTGGCTCAATTGGTCCGCCGTGCCGGAAACGCTCAAACGGATATCCGCCGGCAACCCCTGTTCTGTCAGCACATCAACAACTTCTGTCTCCAGCAGTTCAACAGCCTCCTCCAGCGGCAGCGCATCGGACGGGCGGACTTCCAGCGTCACGGTGCGCAACCGCTCACGATGGCGAATTTCCGTCGGACCCGCTGTCAAAACCACATCAGCAAGGGCAGACACCGGAACAATCTGGCCGCTGGGCGTGACCACAGGGTAATTGCCCACATCCTGCGTGCGCGTTGCGGCAGATATCGACGGGTCGCCCTTCAGCACCAGATCCACCCGATCAGACCCGATCGTGATCTGGGCAACACGCAATCCATCGTTGAACGCATCCACTGTGGCCGCCAATGCAGAACTGTCCAGCCCGGCATCTGCAAGACGCAGGCGATCCGGCAACAACCGGACCTCGGGCGCGCCCAGTTCCAGCCCGGGGATCGGGCGGAACTGATGCCCCTCCGACCGGGGCAACAACTGCGACACAATCCCTGCGGCCCGGCCAGCAACACCAAGGATATCGTCCAGATCCTGACCAGAGATATTCAGTTCAATCGTGCGACCCCCGCCCACGCCGCGCCCAAAGAGCGACGGTTGGGTCATGAAGCCAAACGTGCCGGGTTCGGCAAAAATCGGGCGGCTCAGAACCGGTATCAATTCACCAGCCCGCTGCGGATCCACAGCACCCGCTCCGACAAATGAATTGCCAGGTGTCGCAACGAAAAAGAAACTGTCAATCGCCGGTGTCCCATCATCGGTCTGCAGGTCCGGCGCTGCCTCCCAAAGCGGTTGAGCGACGGCTTCGATCCGCTGGGCAATAGTCTCGGTCGTTTCCAGATTGTAGCCGGGTGGCGGAATGATCAGGCCAAAGACCAGGTTTCGGTTGCCTTCGGGCAGATATTCCAACCTTGGCAGAAAGGCCCAACTGGCCACCGCAGCACCCCCGGCAATGATGACCACCATCAACACGCCAACTGTGCGCACACGGACCGTCAGCCGCACATATGCCATGACCAGTCGGCTGAAGCCTGACGCAATATGGTCAATGCCCCAAAGACGCATCGGTTTCTGATCATCGGCCCGCAACAATCGGCTCGCCAATGCCGGGATCACTGTGACCGCCACCAAAAGCGACAATAACACCGATACAGAGATGGCGACAGCAATGTCGCGGAACAGCTGCCCTGCCTCAAGCTGCATGATCAGGATCGGAATAAAGACAAGCACCGTCGTCAGCGCAGACACAAGGATCGCGCCCCAGACCTGCTTTGCACCCAGATAGGCAGCCTCGCGACGGTTATAGCCTTTTTCGCGCAGGCGATAGATATTCTCCAAAACGACGATGGCGGCGTCAACGATCATACCTATGGCAAAGGCGATACCGGCCAGCGAAATGACGTTCAGCGTCCGCCCCGTCAGCGCCATCGCAACAAATGTCGCCACGATAGACACAGGGATCGACAGGGACACCACCAGCGTGGCGCGCGGACTGCGCAGGAATATCAGCAGGACCAGCGCCGCCAGCGCGGCGCCAATCCAAATATTCTGCACCACCAGATCAATCGCGCCCTGAATATAGATCGTTTCGTCATAGACCTGATCGGCGTCCAAACCAACCTCGGCCAGCGGCCCGGCCCGTAGTTCATCAAGGACATGGCGGAACTCTTCCATGACGCTGATCACATTCGCCCCGGATTCGCGCACGACGTTAAAGGCAAGCCCCGGCTGTCCCTTGAAACGCAATCGGCTGGTCGCCTCCTTATAGGCAAATGCAACATCCGCCACGTCAGCAACGCGCACCCGGCCAGACCCGCCATTCGCCACTCCGGACCGAAGCACAACATCACGGATCGCCTGTTCCGTGTTCAGACTGCTTTCGGTGCGCACGACATAGCGCCGCTTGCCTTCATCAACATCACCGGCCGAGATCGAGATATTCTCGGCGCGCATCGTCCGAACCACTTCGGGAACGGTCAGGCCATAGCGGGACAGACGCTGGGGGTCGATAACAACCTGCAATTCACGCTGGGTGCCGCCAAAGACGTTGACCGCGGAAACACCTTCAATCCGTTCGACCCGGTCCTTGATGACATCCTCAAGGAAATCACCGTAGGTTGGCATCGGGCGGGTATTTCCCTCCTGCGCCGTCAGCAAAACCCAGGCAATCGGGCTATCGTCCGATCCGGATGTGTTCAGCGTCGGCTCACTCGCCTCTTCGGGATAGCCGCTCACCCGGTCCAGCCGATTTGACACCAGCAAAAGCGACTGGCTCATATCCGTGCCGATGGCAAATTCCAGCGTGACCGACGCCTGCCCTGTCTGTGAGCGCGAGGTCATGATCTCCAGCCCATCAAGTCCCCGCAGGGTCTCTTCCTGCGGGTTCACAATCTCGCGTTCGATTTCCGTCGGGGCGGCACCCGGCCAACTCGTCTCAATAACAACGATCGGCTTGCGCACATCCGGTGCCAGCTGGATTGGGATACGGGACAGCGCCAGCGTACCGAAAAGCACCGCAATCAGAACGGCTGCCATAACGGCGACAGGGCGTTCAATCGCATAGCGGATCACATTCATCAGTTGGTCTCCACAACTGATGGGGCGATGTCCTGGCCGGGGCGCAAGCGCTCATTGCCGCGGACCACGACAAGATCACCGTCCTGCAATCCATCCAGCACCTCATAACGATCGCCCAATGGCACACCAAGGGTCACAGCGCGCGGCTGGGCCTTGTCATCGGCGGCAACAAAAACGGTCCAGCCGCCACGAGATTGCACAAGGGCATCCTTGGGCACAGACAGCACCTCACGTGCCTCACCCACAGGAATATTGACGGTAATGGACTGACCAACGGCGACCAGGCTCCGGGCGGAGCCGCTATCGGTAAACAACACGCCTCGCGTCCGGGTGGCAGGGTCTTCTGCGGGTAAAACAGCGCGTAGTTGCAGCGCCAGTTCGTGACCGTCTTCTGTTTGACCGATCACAGCCGCACCATCATCAAGAAATGCCATGTAGCGCGCCGGTACATTCGCCCGGACTTCAAACGCCTCAACGTCAAGCAAACGCACAACCGGCGTGCCCGCTTGGATAAATGCGCCTGGTATGGTGTTGACCTCAAGAACCACACCTGAAAATGGCGCCCGGATTTCGCTGCGCGCCAGTTGATATTCGGTTTCAGCCAGACGTGCTTCAGCCGATTTTTCCCGCGATTGCGCCTCGGCCAGTTGCGACTGCGCCTCCAGCAAATCGGCCTGCGCATCATCAAAACGCCCCTGGCTGAATGCGGTTGTCTGGCGCAAGGCCTCCACCCGGTCAAATGCGATACGGACACGATCAAGACGCGCCTGCGCGGTTGCGGTCCCTGCCTGGGCTTCTGCAATCTGTGCCTCGGACTGACGCACCTGAATGGTCAGAAGTTCACGGTCCAGCTGAACCAACAGATCGCCCGCGCTGACACGGTCGCCCACAAGAACGTTCACGGTCTGCACATTGCCTGCAATGCGCCCTGCGACCGATCCATCTCGGGCGGTAACCACCTCGGCGAACACCGGCACCGTCTCGGATAGAACACGTTGCTCGACCGGCTGCACACCAACGGCAGCGGCGCGTCCTTGCGAAAACGCAACGACGGGTGCCAGCACGCAGATTATTAGCGTCAGATTTCTGAAAAATGGCATAGCGCGCACTCCTTCGCACTCGATCTAGCGCGGATGCTCCGGAGGTAAACAAGCGCTTAATACCCAAACGTGCGACACCGGCGATCACCAATAGTGACCAGCGCGCATATCGACAGGCAAAGGCCGTGACGCTACAAACAAATACAGCGGCACCCCATGGTGCCGCTGTATTTGCAGTTATATTCGGGCGGTTAGGCGGCGCGCCCGACCAGCACTGAATCAATCTCGGCGGCGGCCGCGTTTTCATCATTGCCTGCCACGGCAGCGATTTCGCGGGTCAGACGCTCCAACGCAGCTTCATAAAGCTGGCGTTCGGAATAGCTCTGCTCGCGCTGATCATCCTGACGGTGCAGGTCGCGGACCACTTCAGCAATTGCGATCAGATCGCCGGAGTTGATCTTTTGCTCATATTCCTGCGCCCGGCGGGACCACATGGCTTTCTTGACCTTGGCCTTGCCACGCAGGGTCTTCATTGCGTGAGACACGACATCCGGGGTGGCCAGCGCACGCATGCCCACTTCGGTGGCCTTGTGCGTCGGCACGCGCAAGGTCATCTTGTCCTTTTCAAACGCGATCACAAAAAGCTCCAGTTCGAAACCGGCAACCTCTTGTGTTTCAACCGAAATAATCTTGCCGACCCCATGTGCGGGATAAACGACAAACTGCTCGGGGCTGAATTCACTTTTCTTCTTACTCATGATCGTCCTTTCATGGCGATCCCAACACAAACCGACAAAAAACCGCCGGAGACATCACGTCACCGCCGGGTATTCAGCCAGCCTGTTTTGAGTCACATTGTTCGCAGCATTGCGGGAATCATATCATAAAAACGCACTTTTCGAAAGCACCGCGTTACGGCACCCCAAAATTCATGCTTTTCAGGGCGTTAGCCGCCCTCGCCCGGTGCCTCGGAAAACAGTTCCATCTTGCCATCCTTGCCATCCATTTCTTCTGCGGTCGGCAACGGATCTTTCTTGGTAATGATCACCGGCCACATCTCGGAATACTTGCGATTGAACTCCACCCACTTTTCCATATCCGGCTCTGTGTCGGGGCGGATCGCATCGGCAGGGCACTCGGGTTCGCAGACACCACAATCGATACACTCGTCAGGATGGATCACCAGCATATTTTCACCCTCATAGAAGCAATCCACAGGGCATACCTCGACACAGTCGGTGTATTTGCAGGCGATACAATTGTCGTTGACGATGTAGGTCATGAAGGCATCCGGATAACTGTCGACAGGTAGCTATGCCAGACGCAAACGGCATTCAAGATCGAAAGGCCTTTTGACGCAACGGTGCGTCATCATATCCCGGCATTTCAGTAAGTTCAGACCATCGTCCCAACTCAGACCCGCCTGACAGAACAGTGTGGCCGTGTAGCGCACAAAAAAGGCATGCCCGAAGTGTCGGGCATGCCATGTCCAGTTGTCATGCGACTGAATTATCTTAGAAAACGGCGCTTAAGACTCTTCGCTCAGCACGCTGGCAACAGTCTCGTCTTCCGACCCGTTACACAGTACCTGCACGTCACCGATCATGACTTCGTCATTGTCCGCGCCTTCGACGGTCGCGGTCAGCTCGGCCAGCATCGATTCCTGATCGATCAGTTCCATCTCGGCAAACTCTGCACAGGTCACCGCCGTGACATCGGCATGGGCATCGGCCAAGGCAAAGGTCGATGCGCCAATCAGTGTAAAGCTCAATGCGGCTGTGGACATAAGGTTTTTCATAGTCGTCTCCATCATACTGTTACCTGCGTCGAAGCGCAGTTGACGACATAACCCCGCCACGGCAAATCGGTTCCCAAAAAAATCGATGCCCCCAAAAAAAAAGCCGCGCGATTAATGATTTTCCGCTAAGATTCCGCGTACCACCTGACACTTGCCGTGATCTGCTAGTCCAACCCCATATCACGCCGATCCTTCTTGGTAGGCCTGCCGCCTTTTTCGTATTTCGGATTGGCACCTTGTGCGGCGCGTGGGCGCGCGACCGGCGCAGGTGTCAGATCTTCATACAGCGCCTGCGCCTCTGGCGCGGGTCCGCGTCGTTCGCCACAGGCCAGAATGCGCACCACTTTCGTCTCACGCGCCTGAATGAATGTCAGGACATCACCGGGGCCTACGGGCCGGGCAGGTTTGCTGACCGGTTGGCTATCGACACGCACCTTGCCCGCTGTCACAACCCCGGCGGCTAGGCTGCGCGATTTGAAAAACCGCGCATGCCACAGCCATTTATCCAGCCGGATGGTCGGACGGGGGTCGGTCAATCCTTCTTGAACCCGGCCAGTGCGGCGGCAAAGGGATTATCCGGATCGATCTGCTTTTCACGCTTCGGTTTGGCCTGATAGCTTTGCGGCTTGTTGCCACCACCCTGCGGTTTACCACGCCCTTTTGGTTTTCCCTTGCCTTTCGGGCGGTCACCTTGCGGGCGGGCAGGTCGTGCTGCACGACCGCCCCAGGTGAATGTGTAGAACACTTCGATCTCGGGGCCGGTATCGGCCACCTCAAGCGTCGTCTCCGCCGGCACCTCATCGGTGGTTGGCGGCACTTCGACGGGTGTTTCTGTCGGGGTCTCGACTGGAACCTCGACCGGGGTTTCCTGTGGTGTCTCGACCGGGCTTTCGGGCGGTGTGTCGCCCGGCACCTCGGTCGGGGGCGTTTCCGGCAACGGATCACTTTGGGCGATAGCTTGCGTGGCGACTGCGCGGGTTTTCTCGCGTTCGCCCTTTTCGGCTTTATAGCCCAGACCCGTCATCAGATCGGCAAACTGGTCCAACGTCATGCCGGTGATCGACAGCATATCGGGGTTCGCCTCGAACCCGCCACGGCTGTCCTGATCGCGCAGCATATCAGCCAAACGTTCTAGCATGTCGATGCGGATCGCCCGTTCACCGGCAGCACGATAGCCCGCCATGGCGTAATAGCCGGGCACGGCGTCTTTGGATGCGGGCACGGTCACCAGACCGGGGGGCGGGCTTTCAGGGAACTCCTGCAAGCCCTTGGTCAGCGACCAGAGCACAAGGCGTAAACGGGTCGGCGCGGGTTTCAGCAGCAAGGGCTGGAAAATCGTGAACTGGCCAAACCGGACGCCATGTTTGCGCAGCGCGCCGCGGGCATCCTGATCCAGCGCCTTGACCTCATCGGCCACTTCCCCGCGCGGGATGATACCAAAGCCTTCCGCCATGCGAAAGGCAAACCCCTTGGCGGCCCCTGTCAGGGTCTCGTCATTCTTCAGCGCCAGCAAACCTTCGAACCCGGCTGCGATCTTGCGGTCAATGAAATGCTGCAGACGGCGCTGCACCTTGGCGGCCACATCAGGCCCGGCCTCTTCATCGACAAACGCCTCAACCCCCGGCTTGAACGGATCGGCACCCGCCACCAGCTTGCCCACGGCCTGATCGCCCCACATCAATCCACCCTGTTCGGTGAAATCAATCTCGGGGTCCGGGGCATTATAAAAGCGATCCGCGCGCAGGTGAAACTGCGGCACCAGTGCCGCCACCGAGGCCTGGCGCAACGTCTTGGCCTCATCCGGGCTCCCCGCCTTGTCCATGCGAAACCGGAACCCTTCCAGCCGCCCGACGAATTCGCCCTCAACCGTTACTTCACCCTTGTCGTTCACGTCAGCCACAAGGCTCTCCTTCTGTTTGAGCCGGCGAAGCAGAATGCTGGTCCGCCGGTCCACAAATCTTTGCGTCAATGCACCATGCAGTGCATCCGATAAACGGTCTTCTACCGCGCGGGTTTCCTCGCGCCAATGAGATTCGTCAACCAACCACCCCTTGCGTTGGGCCACATACGTCCATGTCCGAATATAGGCCAACCGCTTGGACAGCGTATCAATGTCCCCATCGGCCCGGTCAATCCGTTTCACCTGAAGGGCGAACCAATTGGCATCAACATGCCCAAGCTGATGCAGATCATTGTAAATATGCGTCAGCAACCCGGCATGTTCTCCGGCTGAAATGCCCCTGAAATCGGGAATGCGGCAAACATCCCACAACAGTTTGACCGACGGGCCATCAGTGGCGCGCGCCGCCACCTCTGTATCCGCCGCCAGCGTCTTGAGCGCACGCAGATCGTCGCTTTCGCGGACACGGGTCAACCATTGATCGTCGGTGCGTTCTTCCAGCTTGGCGATCAGCCGTTTCACCGACCCGAACTGCAAGTCACTGTTGCGCCATTGCAGCTTCTTGACGGGTTGGAACCGATGATCGGCAATTGCTTCGGCCACGGCCTCATCCAGCGGCGGTGCTTCGCCGGTAACGCCAAAGGTGCCGTTCTCGATATGGCGGCCAGCGCGGCCGGCAATCTGCGCCAGCTCATCTGGCTGCAAATGCCGCATCCGGCGACCGTCAAATTTGGTCAGCGACGAAAAGGCGACATGGCTGATATCAAGGTTCAGGCCCATCCCGATGGCATCAGTCGCCACCAGATAATCCACATCGCCGTTCTGATACATCTCGACCTGGGCGTTGCGGGTGCGGGGGCTCAGCGCACCCATCACCACCGCAGCACCGCCTTTTGTGCGGCGCAACAGCTCTGCGATCGCATAGACATTTTCAACAGAAAACCCCACAATCGCGGCGCGGCTGGGCATTCTGCTTATCTTTTTCGAACCTGTATATGATAATTCGGACATCCGGTCGCGGCGCATGAACTGCGCCTCCGGCACCATGGCGGCAATCGCGCCACGCATCGTGTCAGCGCCCAGAAACAAGGTTTCATGCAGGCCGCGCGCATGCAGCAGCCGGTCGGTAAACACATGGCCGCGCTCTGGATCAGCGCATAACTGTATCTCGTCCACCGCCAGAAAATCGCAACCCATACCGTCCGGCATCGCCTCGACCGTGCAGACCCAATAGGCCGCACGCGGCGGTACGATCCGTTCTTCCCCGGTAATCAGCGCGACAACAGACGGGCCGCGCACCGCGACAATCCGGTCATAAACCTCGCGCGCCAGCAGACGCAGCGGCAGACCGATCACACCGGTCCGATAGGACAACATCCGTTCAATCGCGTAATGCGTCTTGCCCGTGTTTGTCGGGCCAAGAACCGCCGTAATCCGGGAGGCTTGCATGTCTTTCCCCGATCAGGGGACAGGCTGTCAGAGCGCCTGCCCTTCCAGTTCAATTGTCAAAGCATCAATCGCGGCCCGCGTCTCGGCTGATTGCGGGTTGATCGCCAGAACCAGCTCGTAGAGATCCAGCGCATCTTCGGGCCGTTCCAGCTCCTGCATCATCGTGGCCAGACCGCGCATCGCCTCGAAATGGCGGGGGTTCAGGCGCAGGGTCTGGCGGATATCATCAAGGGCCGGGCCGATCATACCCAGCATGTAAAACGATGTCGCACGGCCATAATAGCCTTCGGCAAAATCCGGGGCGTGATCGACAAGAGCGGAAAAATGCTCAACCGCCACATCCGGCGCGCCATCATCCAGCGCGTCCTGCCCACGGCGCAACAAAAGGTCCATCGCGGGCGAACCGCTCTTCTCCCATTGGGCGATAATCTGCTCTTCGATACGCAGATAGGTTGTCTCATCTGCCTGGAGCAGCTCTTGATAAAGCGTATCTAGCGTCGATTGCTGAGCACTCGCAGGTAAGGAAAACCCCACTCCTAAAACAAGTGCCGTAACGATACATTTGAAGCGATGTGTCTGCGTAACCATAACGCTAATGTAGCGTACTGTGCAGCCAACACCAGAGGGGCACAGTCACATCAATGAAAGAGGACAAAAACATGAGCGACGTTGTGACCGAGGCCGTAGCCGCCCTGAACGCAAAAATGGACGGAGCGGGCTTTGACGGCACCGCCAAATTCATCATCGAAGACGAAGGGTCGATCATCATCGACGAAAACGGCGCGCGCGCAGGCGACGAAGACACCGATGTGTCACTGACCGCCAACACCGAAACCTTCAAATCCATTCTGGACGGCGAACTGAACCCCACAACCGCATTCATGACCGGTAAACTGACCGTCGATGGCGACATGGGTCAGGCCATGAAACTGTCCGGCGTGCTTTCGTAACCATGGAAAAGGCTCCCCTCTTTGACGATATCGCCGAAGCACCTCACGGGGGGGCCGCCCACTGGCTGACCACATCCGATGGCCTGCGCATCCGCGTGGGCCACTGGAAACCAGCCGATGCCAAGGGGACGGTCCTGATTTTTCCGGGCCGCACCGAATTTGTCGAAAAATACGGCGCGACCGCCAAGGCGCTTTATGACCGCGGTTATGCAAGCCTGGCCATTGACTGGCGCGGGCAAGGTATCGCCGACCGGCTGCTGACCAACCGGGCCATCGGGCATGTCGGGCATTTCACCGACTATCAGATGGATGTCGCCGCCGTTGTGGCCCATGCCAAGGCGCTGGACCTGCCACGCCCCTATTTCCTGATCGGTCATTCGATGGGTGGCTGCATCGGGCTCCGCGCCCTGATGGAAGGGCTGGATGTCAAGGCCGCGATGTTCTCGGCTCCGATGTGGGGCATCCAGATGTCCACCGCCCTGCGCCCTGTCGCCTGGGGGCTTTCGGCGGTCAGCACGCCACTTGGGTTCGATCAAAGCCTCGCCCCCGGCCAGTTCGAACAATCCTATGTGCTGCGCGCAGATTTCGAAGGCAACACGCTGACCAACGATCCCGAGATGTTCAAAAAGCTGCGCAAACAGCTTAACACACACCCCGACCTGGCCCTTGGCGGCCCGTCCTTGCGGTGGCTCAACACATCGTTGCGCGAAATGCACAACCTCAGCCTCGCGCCTTCGCCCGATCTGCCCTGTATCACCTTTCTGGGCAGCGATGAGGCCATCGTTGACCCTGGACGCATCCAGTCAAGAATGCGCCAGTGGGCAGGCGGCGCCCTGCATACCATCGCCAAAGGCCAGCATGAAATGCTGATGGACGCCCCCCGGATCCGAAAGACGATCATCGACCAGACAACAGCATTGTTTGATACCCAACTGGTGACACAAGCCGCGTGATGGGCAACGGCGAAGCCTTCATCCTCTATATCAATCTGCTCGGGCTTTCTTTCCTGATCTTTTACGGCTGGTATGTCCTGATAAAGAAAAACGATCCGGGCGTCGTTGGCCTGACGCTCTCCGCCATCATCTCAGTCCAGCTGATCGGCACGATATTGGAGCATCTGTCGGGTTAGCTGCCGCGCGTTCAAATCCTAACGACAGATTCACATTTCCGCCGCACGCATCCTTAACCACGGAAATTTCCGCAAAAAGGTCCGACGCAAGTCCGACGCTTTGCCGACGCATCGCCGACCGCCCCTTTTCGACAAAACCCCTGTTTTAACGAAGGTTTCGCAAGTTTTGCGATTCGGGGTGTTGCGCAATGTTGTCCGCACCACCAAACGTTGCGTGACGCAGGCATCGGCTGCGCTATAACTTCCCTCATGGCCGATGTCCTCACCTTCACCGATCGCGGAATTTACTGCCCTGCTGGCGATTTCCATATCGACCCGTGGCAACCCGTGGACCGTGCCCTGATCACCCACGGTCACAGCGACCACGCGCGCCCCGGCATGGGGCGCTATCTGGCAACGACGGGCACAGCACCCGTGATGCGCCACCGGCTTGGCGAGATCACTCTGAATACCATAAACTACGGCGAAGACAGGCAAATCGGCGACGCAACCGTATCCTTTCACCCCGCCGGGCACGTCCCCGGATCAGCTCAGATCAGGGTCGAAGTAAAAGGCGAGGTCTGGGTCGTCTCCGGCGATTACAAAACCGTCGCGGACGGCCTGTCCGAACCGTTCGAGCCTGTCAAATGCCACGCTTTCATTACCGAATGCACCTTTGGTTTGCCCATCTTCAAATGGACGCCGCAGGACATCCTGACCCAGCAAATCAATGACTGGTGGGCCACCAACGCTGCCGCTGGACGCACCTCCATCCTCGGGGCCTATGCGCTTGGCAAGGCCCAACGCCTACTCGCCACCGTCAACCCAGATATCGGCCCGATCCTGACCCATGGTGCAATTGAAAACACCAACGAAGTGCTGCGAAATCAAGGCATTACACTGCCCCAGACAACCTATGCCACCGCCGATATCAACGCCAAAACCCACCCCGGCGCGCTGGTTCTGGCGACCCCCAGCGCCCTTGGCACCACGTGGACACGCCGGTTTGGTCCCGCCTCGACCGCCTTTGCCAGCGGCTGGATGGCCCTGCGCGGGGTCCGACGCCGCCGTGCTGCCGACAGGGGCTTTATCGTGTCTGACCACGCGGATTGGGACGGGCTGAACGACGCGATCAAGGCCACCGGTGCAACAAGGATTTTCGCCACCCATGGCTATACCTCCGTCTTTCAGCGCTGGCTGACATCGCAAGGATATGACGCACATATCGTCAGCACCGATTACCACGGCGAAAGCCTTGATAATGCAGAGGAAAGCGACGCATGAAGGACTTTGCCGCGCTTTTCACCCGCATTGATGAGTCCACCAAGACCACGGTCAAAACCGCAGCTTTGGCCGACTATTTTCGCACCGCCGATCCCAGCGACAAGCTCTGGACCATCGCCCTCTTCACGGGTCGTCGCCCCAAGCGGACGATCACTGCGACCAGGTTGCGCGAATGGGCGGCCGAGGTTGCAGGCCTGCCCGACTGGCTGTTCGAGGAAAGCTACAGCATCGTCGGTGACCTCGCCGAGACTATCGCGCTGGTCCTGCCGCCCGCCGAACATGACGATGACCAATCCTTAACCTATTGGATCAATACTATAAAAACACTCTCCACGTTGGAGGAGGAGGACCGCAAGGCCGGCATTCTGAAAGCGTGGAACAGCCTGCCCACAACACAGCGGTTTCTCTTTACCAAGCTGCTGACAGGCGGTTTCCGGATCGGGGTTAGCGCAAAACTGATCACCCGTGCGCTGGCACAAGCGACCGGTCAGCCGGAACCGGAACTGACCCACAAACTGATGGGCAACTGGACGCCCGACACGGCCACTTGGGAAACCCTGATCGAAGCGGATGATCCGACCGCCGATCTGTCCCGCCCCTACCCTTTTTATCTGGCTTATCAACTGGATAGTCTTGATGACCTTGGCCCGCCCGCTGACTGGAACGCCGAACGCAAATGGGACGGTATCCGCGGCCAGCTGATCATTCGGGGCGGCGAACATCACCTCTGGTCGCGCGGCGAAGACCTGATGACCGACCGCTTCCCGGAACTCAGCACGTTGAAAGACTACCTGCCCGACGGCACCGTCATCGACGGTGAAATCCTTGCTTTCGCCGACGAAAAACCGCTTTCTTTCAACGCCTTGCAGAAACGCATCGGGCGCAAGACAGTGCCGAAAAAATTGCTGACCGAAGCCCCCGTGATCCTGATGGCCTATGACCTGCTGGAGCATGAGGGCAAAGACATCCGCGACGCCCCTCTAAAAGATCGGCGTAACCATCTGAAAACGCTCATCAATCAAGCCCCTAACGAAACACCCATTCGGCTGTCCGAGGCTGTACAATTCCAGACATGGGACGACCTCGCCAAGGCCCGCGACCAATCCCGGGACATCGGCGCGGAAGGCCTGATGCTCAAGCGGCTCGACAGTCCCTACCTGTCGGGGCGCAAGCGCGGCGACTGGTGGAAATGGAAGATCGACCCACTGACCATCGACGCCGTCATGATCTACGCCCAGGCTGGCCACGGGCGGCGCGCAAATCTCTTCACTGACTACACATTCGCGGTTCGCCAAGGCAATGATTTGGTCCCATTTACAAAGGCTTACTCCGGCCTGACCGATGCCGAGTTCCGCGAAATCACCGCTTGGGTCCGCAAGAACACCCTGCAGCGTTTCGGCCCCGTCCGGCAAGTGCCGCCAACCCATGTGTTCGAAATCGCCTTCGAAGGGATCCAGGCCAGCCCACGCCACAAATCCGGCGTCGCCCTGCGGTTTCCTCGCATGTCGCGCTGGCGCAAGGACAAACCGGTGGATGAGGCGAACACGCTTGATGATCTTAAGGAAATGCTGGCCACCTATGGCTGACAGCCTTTCCACTGTCGTCGCGTCAACCTATATAGCGTCAAATAAACCAACGAGAGGTGAAAGATGCATCTTCCCCAGCCTGTTTTCGACGCCAATGCCAGCGGTGGCAAGAACCTTGGTGATCTGCCCGAATGGGACCTGACCGATCTTTATCCCAGCACAGACGCCCCCGAATTGAAGCGCGATCTGGATTGGCTGGAACAGGAATGTGCAGATTTTGCAAAGACTTACGAAGGAAAACTGGCGGAACTGGATGCAGCGGGGCTGTTGGAAGCCGTGCAGCGCTATGAACAGATTGATGTCATCGCCGGGCGCATCATGTCATTCGCGGGCCTGCGGTATTACCAGATCACCACGGATAGCGACCGCGCCAAGTTCATGGCCGATTGTCAGGACCAGATCACCAATTTCACCACACCGCTTGTCTTCTACAGCCTTGAATTCAACCGGCTTGAGGATGATCATCTGGCCGGGTTGCTGGCCGAAAACGCCGACCTCGCCCGCTACAAACCCGTGTTTGACCGTATGCGCGCGATGAAGCCGCACCAGTTGTCAGACGAGTTGGAAAAATTCCTGCATGATCAATCCACTGTCGGGTCAGCCGCGTGGAACCGCCTGTTCGATGAAACCATGGCGGCGCTGGAATTTGAGGTGGATGGCGAGGCGCTGAGCCTTGAAGCCACATTGAACCTGCTGACCGAACAGGACCGCGCCAAGCGCGAGGCCGCAACCCATGCGCTGGCCAAGGTTTTCAACGATAACATCAAGCTGTTTTCACGGGTCCACAACACGCTGGCCAAGGAAAAAGAGATCGAGGACCGCTGGCGCAAAATGCCGACACCCCAGACCGGTCGGCACCTGTCCAACCATGTGGAAGCGGAAGTGGTCGAGGCGTTACGCAATGCCGTCGTCGCCGCCTACCCTCGCCTGTCGCACCGCTATTATGCGTTGAAAGCCAAATGGTTAGGGCTGGACCGCATGCAGGTCTGGGATCGCAACGCGCCCCTGCCACTGGAAAGCAACAGGATCGTCGATTGGGACGAAGCACGCGAAACGGTCATGACTGCCTATGCCGAATTCGATCCCAAGATGGCCGACATCGCCAAGCCATTTTTTACCGATGGCTGGATAGACGCGGCGGTCAAACCCGGCAAGGCACCCGGCGCGTTTGCGCACCCGACCGTGACCCCGGTGCATCCTTACGTGATGCTGAACTATCTGGGAAAACCTCGTGACGTTATGACTTTGGCGCATGAGTTGGGGCACGGCGTGCATCAGGTTCTGGCAGCGGAACAAGGCGAGTTGCTGTCCTCCACCCCGTTGACACTGGCCGAAACCGCATCGGTCTTTGGCGAAATGCTGACCTTCCGCAAGATGCTGGAAGGCGCCGCGAATGATCAGGAACGCAAGGTCCTGCTCGCCAATAAGGTCGAGGATATGATCAACACGGTCGTCCGCCAGATCGCGTTTTACGATTTCGAATGCAAGCTGCACGCCGCCCGGGCCGAGGGCGAGTTGACGCCGGATGACATCAACGCGCTGTGGATGTCGGTGCAGGCCGAAAGTCTCGGCCCGGTCTTTGATTTCGCCGACGGGTACGAAACGTTCTGGGCCTATATCCCGCATTTCGTGCATTCGCCATTTTACGTCTATGCCTACGCGTTCGGCGATGGCCTCGTGAACGCGCTTTATGCGGTTTACGAGGAAGGCGACCCGGATTTCCGTGCCAAGTATTTCGACATGCTGCGCGCCGGCGGATCCAAGCATCACAAGGAGTTGCTCGCGCCCTTCGGCCTGAACGCGTCAGACCCGAAATTCTGGGACAAGGGCCTGGCGATGATCGAAGGCTTCATTGATGAGTTGGAGGCGATGGAGGGGTGAGTGACTCTTGCTGACGAATTACCAAAGCTGATCAAAGAGTTTGAAGAGTTCGCCAAAATCGACATAAAGAAGGCGGCACGAAATCTTGCAAATGCTAACGTCTTCATTGTTGTTGATCCGAGAAGCAGCCGGGTATTTCCTTTATATTGGCTCTTGCATCTGAGGGGAGAAGGCAAGTCACTGTCCGATTCAAAGCGAAGCAATCAATCACTCAAGCGATTTCGTCCTTTGTTAACCCAGCTGGGTTACGAAGAGATTAGTGAAGGGGAGCCGGGCTTTTCAGACGCATGGGCAGCTCTTTTGGAAGCGTGTAGAATTCTTGGCACTGTACCTTCGAAACGCAATGGGAGGCCAGATTGGAGCGGTAGGAGTTTCTTCATCCGACTTGAAGCTTCTCGTGCTGCAGAATACGACGCAGTTGCACCCGAATACTTAGTTTCAGACGCTTCACTGCTGGAAGGATTGCACAGTCAAGTGACCACAAATCGGTATGAGCGCGACCCTAAATTGCGCAAAATCTGTATTGGCTATTTTACTTCTAAAGACGGCAAACTGCGTTGCCAGTCCTGCCATTTTTGCTTTGAGGAAGCGTACGGGTCGATCGGTGTTGGCTTCATCCATATTCATCATGTCGATCCCTTGGGAAACGGCCAATTGGAACGCTTGGTCAATCCCCAGACAGATCTCATCCCACTTTGTCCAAATTGCCATGCGATGGCGCACCGGGGCACCCTAAAAGGCTCGAACCCAAGGACGGCTTTAGAATTGGCTGCAATACGAGAATATCACCGGAAATAAGTTGTGATTGACCGTCTAATCCAGCTCAGTCCAGGGCCAGGGTTTCACCTCGCTCGCCGCAGTCTGATAGCGCGCGGCCTTGGCCATCCAGACACCCATCGTCGTGCCGATTTCCGCAAGTTGTTCATTGGGTTCGCGCTTGTTGAACAACATGATCACGAACTGCGCAATAGTCAGTAAGCCAAGCAGCGAACTGGCAATGCTCATCAGAAACGCGATGATCACCATATGCACTGCGCGCAGCCAGATGTTTTCAAAATCGGCGTCGCCGTCGGTGTCGGTCGCTTCGTGATCTTTCGCCATTGTCCCCTCCTAATCCGCCGGTAGTCCGGCGGCAAAGACCATATCCATCATTCTCTGCGTCCCGCGCGAAAACTCAAGGGGGCATGGGTATTCTGCCCCGTCACGCACCGATTTGCAGAAGTTTTCGACCTGCAGAACATAATGATTAACCGCAGGCCAGCGTTCGCTGGTCACGGTTTGCCCGCCTGTTTCCAGCGTCAACTGCGCAATATCGAAAACATTGGCGTTATAAGGGCAGGTCAACTGCAGCACGCCTTTTTCGCCATGAAATGTAATCTGCTGGTACGGAAACATTCGCATCGACACGACGGCAGAATAGGTGAAATCATCAAATTCCGCCGCCACCTGGGCAAAGACATCAACCCCGTTTTCCATACGCAGCTTTGCATGCGGCACCGCCACAGGCTCTGCCCCCGTGACAAATCGCGCTGATCCGAACGTATAGACCCCAATATCGCGCAGGCCCCCGCCGCCAGCATCAGCCTGATTGCGGATATTTCCTGTATCGTCGTTAAAGAAACTGAACGCGGCATCCACGTGCACCAGCTTTCCGATCGCCCCGCCCTGCACCAGTTCGCGCGCACGGATGAATTGCGGATGGTGGACGATCATGAATGCCTCAGCCGCCAGTTTGCCCGACCTGTCCCGCGCCGCGATCAGTGCGTCGAAATCATCGGCCTGCAGCGCCATTGGTTTCTCGCAAAGCACGTGCTTGCCCGCGTCAAGCGCCTTGATGGTCCAGTCCACATGCAGATGGTTGGGCAGGGGGATATAGACGGCATCAATCGCCGGATTTTCCAGCAAGGCGTCATAGCTTTCATGTAGCCGTAATCCAAGGGCGAAGGCCCGAAAACCATTTGCTTTTTCGGGGTTTGTCGTCGCAAGTGCCGCCAATTCGGCCCCCTTGGCGGCATGTATGGCCGGACCCATATATTCGCGAGCGAAATTGGCCGCCCCCAGAATGCCCCATCTGATTGGTGTCATCGCAGTCTCCTTGGGCGGTATGTTAGCGCCAACGCTGACCTAAGGGAAAGGTGCCATCCTCATTCAATACGAAAAATCCCCGCCGGATGCACCGACGGGGATCAATTCTTGCATTCAGGTCAGGTTCATGCGTCGACCAGCATGCCCTTTTTCCGCGCCAGTTCCTGCATTTTCTTCTGCAGCTTCTCGAACGCGCGCACCTCGATCTGGCGGATCCGTTCGCGGCTGACATCGTACTGACCGCTCAGATCTTCCAGCGTCACGGTTTCTTCGGCCAGACGGCGCTGCACCAGAATGTCCTTTTCGCGGTCATTCAGCACGTCCATCGCTTCGGCCAGCAATTCGCGCCGCGCATCCAGCTCATCATGGGCCTCGTAATCGGCGGCGGTATTGGCGCTTTCGTCTTCAAGCCAGTCCTGCCACTGGGCGGTGCCCTCACCATCTGATCCGACTTGCGCGTTCAGGGATGCATCCCCGCCCGATAGACGGCGGTTCATCGAAATGACCTCATCCTCGGTCACGCCCAGATCGGTCGCGATGCGTTTGACGTTTTCTGGACGCAAATCGCCATCTTCAAGTGCACCAATGCGGTTTTTTGCCTTGCGCAGGTTGAAGAACAGCTTTTTCTGCGCCGATGTCGTGCCCAGTTTCACCAGCGACCATGACCGCAGGATATATTCCTGGATCGACGCGCGGATCCACCACATGGCATAGGTCGCCAGACGAAACCCCTTTTCAGGGTCAAAGCGTTTGACGGCCTGCATCAGGCCCACATTCGCCTCAGAAATCACCTCGGCCTGCGGCAAACCATAGCCGCGATAGCCCATGGCGATCTTGGCGGCCAGGCGCAGGTGCGATGTGACCATCTGATGGGCAGCATCGGTGTCTTCATGATCCACCCAGCGCTTGGCCAGCATGTACTCTTCTTCAGGTTCCAGCATCGGAAATTTGCGGATTTCCTGCATGTAACGGTTCAGCCCACCTTCTGGTGATGGTGCTGGTAGATTCTTATAATTACTCACTGTCGTGCCCTCCTAATGTATAAAGGCTTAACATGGATATGGTATCGTTGACGTGACGTTTCAAGACTAGGTATGAACTTTTCGTAAAGAGAATATGAACTGATCTGTTTAGTTTGAAAAGTCACATTAAAGTGCATTCACGCACATGCGATTGATTATTTCAGCCCTTATCACCAAGCGCGCGCAGTAATTCGCGCATATCTGCGGGGATTTCCGCCTCGAATTCCAAAAACTCGCCTGAGACTGGATGAGCGAATCCCAGCGTCGCCGCATGAAGCGCCTGCCGTGAAAAAGCCGCCGCTGCGTCCGCCCCGCCCTCGCCCACCGCCTTGGGCGAGAGTTTGCGCCTGCCGCCATAGGTTGGGTCACCTATCAATGCGTGACCGCAATGGGCCATGTGAACTCTGATCTGGTGCGTGCGTCCGGTTTCCAGCCAGCATTCGATCAGCGCAGCAGCGGGGGGCTGACCCAGAGGGGTCATGATGCGGGCGCGCGTTACCGCGTGACGCCCGTTAGTGAACGATACCGCCTGTCGCTGCCGGTCGGTTTTGTGCCGCCCCAGCAGGGTCTGGACCTTCAGGATATTGCCCGGTTCAAACGATGTGCCCTTGATCCCGCGCAAACGCGGATCATTGGCATCTGGTAGGCCATAGCAGACCGCCAGATAGCGCCGGGCCACAGTATGCGCCGCAAACTGATCCGCCAGATGATGATGTGCCCGGTCGGATTTGGCAGCGACCAGCAGACCGGTTGTGTCCTTGTCGATCCGGTGAACAATGCCTGGGCGTTTGAGGCCACCAACACCTGACAGCGTCTCACCACAATGATGGATCAGAGCATTGACGACTGTGCCGCCTGGTGTGCCGGGTGCGGGATGCACAACCATGCCTGCCGGTTTATTGACGACGATCAGGTCGTCATCTTCGAATACCACCTCCAGCGGGATATCTTCGCCGCTGATATGGCTTTCCTCGGCCACCTCGACCGTCACGACCACCTGCGCGCCTTCGGCAATCCGAAACCGCGGGTCGGTGACGACGATGCCATCAACTGTTACTGCCCCGTCAGCGATCAGTCTGGTCAGGCGCGACCGACTGAGTGCGGCATCATCCGGCACATCGCGGCCAAGCGCCTTGTCCAAACGCGGTGGCGGGTTGGCGGCGATTTGAAAGGTGATGGTGGTCATCAATTTGCGCTCCAATTGCCACCGGGTATGGCCGCAATTGACTGCGTCAAACACTTCCCCGCGCGCCGCGAAATTTCTCTGAAATTTGCGGTGGTACCACCTCCTGGTCTCGAACCAGGGACCTCTTGATCCACAATCAAGCGCTCTAACCAACTGAGCTAAGGCGGCACATCGCCGGATTTAGCGCCAAGGTGCCATGATTGCAAGACCTTCAGAAGGTAATCTGCCAGGTCTCTTCCACCAGATCGACACCAAAGGAATGCACCGGTTTGGCATCAATCCGCGTGAACCCGTTGCGGCGATAGATGCGGCCCGCCGCCGCGTGGCTTTCATGGGTCCAGAGGGTCATGCCGTTATAGCCCACAGCCTTGGCAAATTGCAGACAGGTATCCAGCAATGCCTGCGCCACGCCAGTGCCGCGCGCAGCCTCGACCACATAAAACAGGCGCAGCTTCGCGGTTTCATCATCCAGACGGACACAAAAGATATGGCCCAGACGGGTATCGCCATCATGAGCGACCCAACCGGCCTCGCATGCGGGATCATGATCAGCCAGAAACGCCCTGACGATTTCTGCGACCAATGCCGGAAAGGTTTCATCGAACCCTTCGACCTTGGCATAGTGGTCGGCGTGCTGGGCAATGAGCCAATCCGCGTCGCTGGCAGCAAAAGGGCGAAGTGTGAATGTCATGGCGCCAGCTTGCCAACCCGGCTCTTGCCATTCAAGCGCCATCGCCTGTAGGACCAAACCAAAGATCAAGAGGATCACCATGGGTATCAACAGCGAACGCGACATCGAAGCCAATATGCAGATCGGGCCAACGGACCTTGGCATGGTGCGGATTTTCATCGAGGCGGACGGGACAGAGATACCCATGGATTTCGACCCGGAAGAAGCCGACGAAATCGCCGAAGAGATCCGCGCCGCCGCAGTCGCAGCGCGTGCGGTCAGGAAACGGTAGCGGCGGCAAAACAGACTTTGCAAAAAGTCTTTGGAAAATCCTTCTCAAGGATTTTGTCCAATTCCTTAGATAAGGAATTGCCCCCTTAAAACATGCGTTCGGGAGAGTACCCTGGATCACGCGCAGCCTGCGCGCGGATCGCCGCATGACGTGCAAACTTCTGCACCATTACCTTGCGACGTGGCGCGGCCAATTTGGTCTCTGGTCCCATCCGCACAATCTCGGCGTCATAGCCATCGGCCAGGATCAGTCCGGTGTCGTCAGGCAGCAGTTCCGTCGGGAAATCATTATCGACCGCCCAGAAAAACCTGTCACACCATTCCAGATAACCCTGCCATTTGTGATCGGCCTGAAAATCTGCTCGGCAGGATTTGCATTCGATAATCCAAACCTCACCTTTCGGCCCCAGTGCCATGACATCGACCCGCAGGCCTGATGCAGGCACCAATTCCTCGACCGAGACAAAATCATGGCTCAGCAAATGGCGGCCCACGCCGCGGGCCAGCAACTGGCCGGGTAGAAGCGTGTTTTGGCTGACGTCGTCGGGCATGGCAAAAACATGAACAATCCGTGAACAAAAATCAATTCAGAATTCTGTTGACATGATACCCATCGGTTTCATATTTAAATAATACCAAAAAGTATCATATTGGAGTTCCTCATGAGAACACTCACCATTCTCGCCCTCGTGGCGACCGCTACGTCCGCCACCGTGGCCAACGCAGATGCGATCACCTCGATCACCCCAGCCGCACTTGACTGGGTGGAAACGCCAGAAGGCGTTGCCTTTGCCGACCTGCACGGCGCGCGCATGTCAGAGCCCTACATGTCCATGGTGCGCCTGCCCGGCGGCACCGTCAGCCCGCCCCATATCAAATCCGCCAACATGTTCGGCGTCATGATCTCTGGCACGATGACCCATGTGCCGGTCACGGCGACTGATGCGGGCACGCCATTGGGCGCTGGTGCGTTCTATCTGGTGCCAGCCGACCTGCCCCATGTCAGCAGCTGCGTATCAACCGAACCCTGCGTCACCTTCCTGTATCAGGACGGCGCGTTCGATTTTCTGCCGGTCGACCAATGACGGGCCCACAACCCACCTTTCGCGCCCTGGCGGACCCGACCCGCCGCGACATCCTGCTGATGTTGCGCGACCGGGACATGACAATCGCCGAGGTCGCTGAAAACTTCGACATAACCCGCGCCGCCGTCAAAAAGCACCTGACCGTGCTGTCGGATGGCGGGCTGATCACGGTGCAACCGCGCGGGCGCGAACGCATCAACACTTTCAATCCGCTGGGGATGGCCCCCGTTCTGGACTGGCTGAACTACTTCGATGCCTTCTGGGATGACCGTCTGAGCGCCCTGAAATCCGCCATTGAAAAGGACACCACATGACCATTAACAAATCGATCTACCTGCGCGCCAGCAAACAGGATGTCTGGGCCTATCTGACCGATCCTGACAAACTGGCGATCTGGTTTCACAAACCTGCCAAAACCCTTGCATCAGGCGCCCCCTACGAAATGTTCGGCACCGAAAGCGGTGACAAGCTGATGTGGGGCGAGGTGCTGGATGCGGAACCGCACGATCTGCTGCGCTATACATTCACCATCAAGCCGATGGGCGATGCGGTCAGCACGGTCACCTGGACCTTGCAGGATGTGCCGGGAGGGACCCGGCTCAACCTGTTGCATGAACGGCTGCCGGTAGGTGAGGCCGCCTTTGACCTAACCCTGGCGCTCGACAAGGGTTGGGACGATCATCTGGGGCGTTTGCGCGCGGATATCCACGCCGGTTAATCGCCCCGGGGTGACACGTATGACAATAACTGGCGGTGCTTTCCGCGAATCTCTAGAGGCATCGCCGGTTTCCGGCAGAATTTCATAGCCGACACGGCGACATGCGAAAAACCCTTGAAATCTGCGCATTCATCTTGGCCAAACGATATTCTTGTTTCTTTTCAAAAGATAAGCAGAAATCAGCCGATAGTGCGTTCATCGAAACCGATCGGAAATGTGGCGCAATTAGGGCCGCAACCTTCCGTTAATAGGCGGAAAACCACTCATCGGTCACGTTTTCGTCGGGTTTAAGGTGCAAAAAGAGGTCAGACGAACTGAGGAGTGAGACCATGTCGATTTTTGCAGATATCACCTTTTTCGAGGTTTGCATGGCACTTCTGACTGTCGGTGTCGCTGAACGGGCGCTGCTCGCTTATGCCCCGATCGAAATGGTTGGTCCCCAAGGTTGGCTGATCAAAGCGGACGTTCAGGAATAAAGCCTGCATCGCATCTTGCCCAAGCGCCCATTGCCCCCTAACTGTTAGCAAGGCGGGCTTCTGCTCTTCGCGTTAATACGGGGTTACATTCCAGTGGCCTTAAGCAAATCCGAGGGAGCTGGCTCTGTTCTGACCCTGGTCTGATTATCTGGCGCCCACCTGTACATACAGGTCCTCGGGAACAAAATCCCAAACGGTTGCTGCGGTTCCCGCCACCTTTGTTCTACTTGCTGTGCTTTCGCGGTCCTTTGCCAAGTGGCAAAGCACCGATAACCCGCGAGGTCCAGCGCGGCGCAGTGTCATGCCCTATGTCCTCTACGACATGACACTGCTCTGCTCGGTCTGCTGCATCAACCTTGCTGTTTTCAGGCTTACGCTCATCCAAAACGCCAGCCGCACCAACAACCCTGTCTGCTTGGCCCTCCAACTCCTCGGCCTTCTGGTCGAGATCGTTGAGGTTGATGGGTTGAAATCGATTAGTCAGCATGGCGCGAATCCGTTCTAAATCAACGATGCCTGAACTCTTTATAGTTGCCGTCGAGCCTCTACACTGAACGTCAAGGCGAACACTTTGTCAGCAAACAAAAGGTTTATGATCGTATATCTTTGGTTTATTTTGGACCGATTTACTTGAAATCACACGAAAAATCGAAATGGGTCAGCGATATGTTGCCGCCCTGTCCGCTATTATGGGGTCACCATAATCCCATCGACTCGGTGACTGATGTTCCGGTTCACCGGCGACGGCCAGCCGTTCCGCCATCCTTTGCCAAGAAACAATTACCTTGCTTTTCGACCGCTGGCAGGCACCCTTTGACCATTCAAAATGTGGAGGCGAACGATGTGTGATATCTGTGTAATGAATGCGGTAAAGGACAAGATGCTGTCGCGGCGACAGTTTTTCAAAGGTTCGCTGGCGGTTGGGGCCGGTGCAACACTTGGCGTTACGGCGGCCGCTCCGCCTGCGCTGGCGGGTGGTCATGGCGCCGTCACCGACATGACCCATATGTTGCATCCCAATTTCCCCACTTACTTCGGCGAATCCGGCATGCAACTGGAAACGCTCGCATCCTTCGGGACGGATGGATTCAATAACAACCGCATCATGGTCGTCGAACATACCGGCACCCATATCGATGCGCCGCTGCACTTTTCCCAAGACGGCGCTTCGGTTGACGAGATTCCGATCGAAAGCCTGGTTGCGCCCCTTTGCGTGGTCGATATCGCGGCCCGCGCGGCTGAGGACGCTGACACACAGGTCACACCAGATGATCTGCAGGCCTGGATCACGGCCAATGGCGATATTCCGGAGAATGCCTGCGTCGCCATGCATTCGGGCTGGGGGCCAAAGGTGGATGGCGACGGTTTCAGAAACTTTGATGGGACTGCACAGCACTATCCCGGCTTTCATATCGAAGCGACCCAAATGCTGATCGAAGAAACGGGTGCCACATCAATGGCAGTTGATACCTTGTCACTGGATCACGGCATTTCCGCTGATTTTGCAACACATTATGCGTGGTTGCCGACAGGGCGTTTCGGCATCGAATGCCTTGCCAATCTGGATCAGGTTCCTGCTGCTGGCGCTACACTTGTCATTGGCGCACCCAAACATCAGGGCGGTTCCGGCGGCCCTGCCCGCATTTTTGCGATGGTCTAGACCCGGCGGTTTGCGGCCCTTGCAGGGGCCGCGACCCGCACCGGGATCATCCTGCCGCCGCGCGGTTCGTCATCATCATCGTCTGCATTCAGCATGATGGTTACCGCAAATTGCACGCTGCCAAAAACCGTGCCGTGAAAGAGCCACAGCAGAAAAACAGCCAGCCAACCCACATCCGACCCGGCCACCAATGAACCAATCCTCGCAACATCGAACCAAAGGATCATTGCCACAAAGACTGCCGAAAGGGCGAAGCCGATGGCGCAGTGGCGCAGGTAAAGCCGCATCAGATCGGGTTCATGTGCTGGTTTCATAGCGATCCCCTTTGTTCTTTATGATAAGCCTGTCAGGGGTAAGGGCAAGTTAGAATGCGTCGGGCTGCGCCTCGCGTGCCATGTGGTCCAACACAGCATTGACGAATTTCGGCTCTTTCCCATCGCTTGAAAACGCCTCGGCCACACCGACAAATTCGCTGATCACAACCTTGGGTGGGGTTCCCTTGTCGATCAGTTCTGCGCCGGCGGCCCGGAACAGCGCCCGCCAGGTCGGATCGATCCGGGCAATCGGCCATTTGGCCACCAACGCTCGGTCCGTCATCTGGTCAATCGCCGCCTGATGATCCACGGCGGTGTCCATCAACTGCCGGAAGGTGTCGACATCGCCTTCGGCCATCTCGCCTTCTTCATAGGTCGCACCGAACCGGTGATCCTCAAACTCGGCCACGACGGCATCGACCGTCTGGCCCGATGCCTCCATCTGGAACAGCGCCTGCACGGCGTAAAGCCGGGCAGCGGATTTCATCTTGCGACGTTGATTGTTCGAAATGGTCATGCTGTCGTCTTGCCGTCCGCATCACCGGCCAGCTGAATTTCCTTGGTAAAGCCGACCCCTTTGGTGGCACTGCCCCACTTACGGGCGAGGGCGATCAGGTGCAAGGCTGCCGCAGCCGCCCCGCCGCCCTTGTTCATCTGATCAGGGTCGGCGCGCACGGCGGCCTGTTCGTAAGTCTCGACCGTCAGGATGCCGTTGCCGATACAAAGCCCTTGCAAACCAAGCAGTTGCACCGCGCGGCTACTGTCATTGCAGACCGTGTCGTAATGCGTTGTCTCGCCCCGGATCACGCAGCCAAGGGCAACATATCCGTCAAAATTCGACATCCGTTCGGCGATGCCGATGGCGGTTGGAATTTCCAGAGCGCCGGGCACATGCACGATGTCCCATGTTGCCCCGGCTTTTTCAATCTCGGCCTTGGCGCCAGCGATTTGGTGGTCGCTGATATCCCTGTAATAGGGCGAGGCCACGATCAGGATTTTTACCGGTTTGTCGAACTCCGGTAGGCGCATGATGTGATGGGACGGTCCGGCCATTATCCGATCTCCGAAATTTTGCGGGTGCCCACGATTTCAAGTCCGTAGGCGTCAAGGCCCACGACCTTTGGCTTGGGGGAATTGGTCAGCAACTCGATTTCGTGGATGCCGAGCGAACTGAGGATTTGCGCGCCCAGCCCGTATTGCCGCAGGGTCTGCGGCGAGACCTCTTCATCGGTTTCCAGCTTCATGTGCACATCACGCAGCAGTACCAGCGCACCGCGTCCTTCGGCTGCAATCACATTCATCGCATCGCCGAATTCGTTGCGCCGCCCCTTGGGCCCGACACCGACCACATCCAGCATCGGATCCATCGCATGCATGCGGACCAGAACCGGCTCGGGCGTAGAAATATCGCCTTTAATCAAGGCGATATGTTCCGCGCCCTGGGTTTCGTCGGTGTAAATCCGCAGCTCCCATTCGCCGCCGAATTCCGATGTGATCATGCTGGTCTCACGCACGCGCACGAGGTTGTCATGGCGGCGGCGATAGGCGATCAGATCGCTGATCGTGCCGATCTTCAGGTTATGCAACTGGGCAAAGGCGACAAGATCGGGCAGCCGGGCCATCTGCCCATCTTCCTTCATGATCTCGCAGATCACGCCGGACGGGTTCAGGCCGGCAAGGCGGGCAATATCGGTTGCCGCCTCAGTGTGGCCAGCGCGGACAAGGACGCCGCCGTCACGGGCGCGCAGGGGAAAGACATGGCCGGGTGTCGCGATATCAGCGGCGCCTTTGGAGGCATCGATGGCCGTTGCCACGGTCAGCGCGCGGTCATGAGCAGAGATACCGGTGCTAACGCCTTCGCGGGCTTCGATGCTGACGGTAAAGGCGGTTTCGTGGCGCGATGAGTTGTGCGAGGCCATGAGCGGCAGGCCCAGCGCATCGATCCGCGCGCCGGGAAGTGTGAGGCAAATCAAGCCTCTGCCATGGGTCGCCATGAAGTTGATCGCGTCAGGTGTGGCCATCTGGGCGGGGATGACCAGATCGCCCTCATTCTCGCGGTCTTCGTGATCGACAAGGACGAACATCCGGCCATTGCGGGCGTCTTCGATGATCTCTTCGATGCTACTGATCGCGTCGGACCAGTCGCGTTCGACCTGGCCGGGTGTTTCGAAATTCTGGTTCATGCAAATCCCCGTTGGGCTGTTAGAGGCCAGATAGCCCAGCGCCCGGGATTTGGAAAGAGTGATGGGGGGAAACGCAACGTTCGGTAGGGTGCGCAACGGCGGGATCGGCGCGGGGCGGCGAATCGCGGGTTAATCCCAATGAATGCTGCGAAATGCGCGGTCGGCATCACGTCGGCAAAACGTCGGATTTGCGTCGGACCGTTTGCGGCCAAATCCCCGGATTAAGGCACCGAACGATGAAAGTGTTACCGCGGCGTTAGGATTTCGTAAGATGGGTCTTGACCCATCCTATCGGAAGAATTGCGCAGCACTCAGATAGCCCGCCATCTGTGCAGCCTCTGCCCATTCACGCTCGAACGCTGTGTCGCCGATCAGTACAAAGCGGTCAGCGGGCTGGCCCTGGCTGATAATGATTTCGCGCATCCGGTCGCGCATCCGCGACCAACTGTCGGAAAATCGTGGTGCGGCAAAGGCCCTGTCGATCCCCGGGAGGTCCGCCAGATGGGTCGGTGTCACCGGTCTATGCCCCAAACCGGTCCGCGCTGTGTCGACCAGCGCATCAAGCTTGGCAGCCCGGTCGGCAGGCAGACCCTGCCCGTCGCGCAGCACATGCAAGGCGTTGTTGGAGAACATGAACCCGATCAGGTCATGCCCGGAACTGGCCCGGATGCCGGCGTAAGTCTTGTAAGGCAATCCCAGCTGGGCCGCCCGTTTCACCCGCAGCCGCACGATTTCCACAGGCAAGGTCGGCATCAAATCCCTGCGCGCCTTTGCCCAGACATGTTTGCGCCAACTATGGCCGGGTTCGATTACCCGGCCTGAATTATGTCCGATCCCTGCTGTCATCTTTCAACCATGCCACTTCTTCCCACGCAGCTTGCCGCGCTGCAGCCGCAGTGTCAAAGGTTGTCAGCATAGCGCCGGACAGATGACGCCAACCATGCCCCTCCTCGGGGTCACGTCTGCATTCGCGGTAGGTGTAACTGCCATCAGGCAGGCGGATGATATCGACGCAGCGATCGCCCGTCTCATCCTCAATTGATTGCAAAACCATGGGTTTCATTTGGTCAATCATGCAGGTGTTGAGCTATCAACAACGCCATTTTTCGAAACTAATGCCAATTGTGACTTTCGACGACCTGGACGACAAGCATCCGCATGCTCCTCTCTTTTGACAGCGTCAAGGCGTCGGTCACACAGATACGCAAATGGTCCCAATGCCCGCCACGACCATCTGTCTGGCCGGGTTTGGACAGCCAATAGGACTTTGTATTACGTCCCCAGTCCAGCACAAAACGCTCTATTTCACGCTGCCCCAACACCGCAAACGTTGCACTCCAATCAGGATCTCTATTCGCGCCTGGACGCCAGTCTTCCTGAATTTCGCCCCGTCTCACCATGTAGAGCCGCTGACAAACAGCCAGACCTTTATATCCCATTGGCACATGACGTGTCAGCGCATCCATTCCAAACGCTTCCTGATGGCCAAGATTTGAATATCCGCTGGCCTCAACGAAATAATGCGCGTCGAAATTCCGGTCGAACGGATTGGGATTGCCTTGCGGGAAATCGTATCTAACGTCGACCTTAACCATATTCCCGCAGCCTTGCGACGTAGCGGGCCATGGTGTCGATTTCGAGGTTGATCCGGTCCCCGACGGCAACCTTGCCCCAGGTCGTGGCGGATTTGGTGTGCGGGATGAAATTGATGCCGAAATCGCGCCCGTTGACCTCGTTCACCGTCAGCGACGTGCCGTTGAGCGCAACGGACCCTTTGGGCGCGATGAAGCGCGCCAGTTCGTCAGGGGCTCGGAAGGTGACGCGGGTGCTGTCGCCTTCCTCCTGCATCCCCACCACTTCGGCCACGCCGTCCACATGGCCGGAGACGATATGACCCCCAAGCTCATCCCCGACCTTGAGCGCCCGTTCAAGATTGACGATCCGCCCCACGGTCCAGCTATCGAGATTGGTGGCCCCCACGGTCTCGGCCGAGATTTCCACATCAAACCAATTGCGCGGCTCCGGCCCCAGCGCGATTACCGTCAGGCAGACACCGTCGCAGGCGATGGACGCCCCGATATCGATCCCTGCGATATCGTAATGGGTGCCGATCCGCGCCCGCAGGTCGCCGCGCTGTTCCAGCGCAAGCACTTCGCCCTGATCGGTGATGATCCCTGTGAACATGGCCTGATCCCCTGTTGCTTGCCCCAGACCTAGCCCCTTGCCCTGTGGCAGACAAGCCATGCCCACGCCGACAGATCATGTATGTCCTGTATCCGGCCGGAACTTATGGCATAACGGCTTTGTAATCACATCGGGATATGATGCGTCGGTGACCCAGACACCCAGACATTTTCTGTTTCTGCAGGGCCCGCATGGTCCGTTCTTTGCGCGCCTTGGCCGCATGTTGCAGGCGACCGGGGCGAAGGTGTGGCGCGTCGGTTTCAATGCGGGGGATCAGGCGTTCTGGCGTGGATCAGGTTACATCCCCTATCTGGGTCGGCCCGAGGATTGGCCCGATACGCTGTCTGCCCTAATTGCCGAACATCAGATTACCGATCTGGTCCTCTATGGCGATATCCGCCCGATCCATGCCGCCGCCGTCAGGATCGCCCGCGCCGCCGGTCTGCGTATCCACGTGTTTGAGGAAGGGTATCTGCGCCCTTATTGGGTGACCTATGAGCGGGGCGGCTCGAACGGCCATTCGCGCCTGATGGACATGTCGGTGCCGGATATGGCCGCCGCCCTGGCCGCGTCGGACCATGACATGCACCCGCCCCCGGCTGTCTGGGGCGACATGCGCCAGCATGTGTTCTATGGCGCGCTCTATCACTGGTTTGTCCTGTTCCGGAACCAGCGCTATCGCCATTTCACCCGCCATCGCAGCCTGCCTGTGGGCCGCGAGGCGGTGCTTTATACAAAGCGGCTGCTGCTGATGCCCTTTGCCGCCCTGTCCCGCCGGGTCGCGCAGATGCGGATCCGGTTTGGCGGCTTTCCCTATCATCTGGTGCTGCTGCAACTGGAACATGATGCCAGTTTTCAGGCCCATTCCCCCTTTGCCCGGATGGAGGAGTTTTTGCAGCTGGTGATCGACGGGTTTGCCAAGGGCGCGCCGGGCCATCATCACCTGGTCTTCAAGGCGCATCCGCTGGAAATTGGTCGCCTGCCACTGCGCCGTATCATTGCCCGTATGGCTGCCGAACAGGGCATTGCCGCGCGTGTGCATTTTGTGCGGGGGGGTAAGCTGGCCCCGCTTCTGGATCAGGCGCGCAGTGCTGTCACTGTCAATTCCACCGCCGCGCAGCAGGCCCTGTGGCGGGGGATCCCGTTGCGGGCGTTTGGCACAGCGGTGTTCGAAAAGCCGGAATTTGTGTCGGATCAGCCGCTGCCCGATTTCTTCGCCAATCCGCGCCGCCCCAATGCGGGCGCTTATCGCGATTATCGTCGGTTCCTGCTGGAAACCAGCCAGGTGCCTGGGGGGTTTTATTCGTCCCGTGGCCGCCGCCAGTTGTTGCGAGAGGTGGTCGATATGATGTTGTCGGATGTTGATCCTTATGATGCATTGCAGATGGATGCCCCGCGCCAGCCCTTGAAGATTGTGAGCTGATTGGTGGCTGATCCCCCCCGGACGCAGCTATTTGTCTATAATGGCGGGTTTCTGACCCAGGGCCGGGTGCGCCGCATCATGGATCTGGCAGGTTACGACATTCGCCTTGGTGCCCCGGGCGAGGGTGACAGCGTGGGGGTCTGGGGCCAAAGCCCGACCGCCCCGCGGGGCGAGGCGGTGGCGGATCGCCGTGATGTGCCGGTGATAAGGGTCGAGGATGCGTTCCTGCGCTCGGTCGGGTTGGGGCGCGATGGCGATGTGCCGATTGGCTTGCATATTGACCGGCGCGGCGTGCATTTTGATCCGGCGGTGCCATCGGATCTGGAGATGCTGCTGACCGAAAACCCGCTGGATGATACCGCCCTTCTGGACCGCGCCCGCGCCGGGATTGCGGCAATGCAGGCCGGGCATCTGTCGAAATACAACGCCTTTGATCCAGCCCTGCCGGTCCCGGATGCCGGCTATGTGCTGATCATTGACCAGACCCGCAAGGATGCCTCTGTCACCGCAAGCGGGGCCGATAGCAACACGTTCAAGGAGATGCTGTTTTACGCCCAGACCGAACATCCGGGTGCGCGGATCGTGATCAAGACCCATCCGGAGACGTTGGGCGGGCATCGCGAGGGGTATTTCAAGGATGATGTAGCCAGTGACCGGATCAGCCTGTGTGACCAGCCGGTATCGCCCTGGGCGCTGCTGGAAGGGGCGATTGCCGTCTATACGGTCAGTTCGCAAATGGGGTTCGAGGCGATTTTGGCGGGCCACAAGCCGGTCGTGTTTGGCCAGCCATTCTATATGGGCTGGGGGCTGACGGATGACCGCACACCGCTGCAGCGCCGGCAGCGCAATCTGACACGTGTGCAACTGTTCGCCGCCGCGATGATCCTTTATCCCGTCTGGTATGACCCCTATCACGACCGGCTTTGCAGTTTCGAAGAGGCGGTGGCGACGATGACGGCCATGGCGCAGGCGGCGCGCGACGATTATCGCGGCTGGGTGGCGGCGGATATGCGGCTGTGGAAACGGGGCGTGTTGCAGAAGGTGTTCGGCAAACCCCGCCGGGTGATTTTTGCGGATGGCGAGGGCGCGTTCGCCAAGGCAAAGGCCACGGAGCGGCGTCTGATGGCTTGGGCCAGCACCGGTCGGACAGATGCGGTGCTGGTCGAGGACGGGTTTTTGCGCTCGCGCGGCCTTGGTGCGGATCTGATCCCGCCCTTGAGCCTCGTGCTGGATGATATGGGGATTTATTACGACGCGACCCGCCCCAGCCGGTTGGAGGCGCTGATCAACGCAGCAGGCGATCTGGATGCAGGGTCGCGCGCGCGCGCAACCGCTTTGATCGACCGGATCACCGATGCGCGGCTTTCCAAATACAATCTGGCGCTTGGCTCTGAGCTGGCCGCCCTTCCCAAAGGTCGCCGCATTCTGGTGCCGGGTCAGGTGGAAGACGATGCCTCGATCCGGTTGGGTTGCGCGGAGGTCAAAACCAATCGTGGCCTGTTGGAGGTCGTCCGCGAGGCCAATCCGGCGGCGGTGCTGATCTACAAACCGCACCCGGATGTGGAGGCCGGATTGCGTCCGGGCGCTGTGACCGATGCCGATCAGATCGCCGATGTGGTGTTGACAAAGGCCGACCCGATTGCCGCCATAGATGCAGTGGATGAGGTCTGGACCATGACCTCGCTATTGGGTTTTGAGGCATTGTTGCGCCGCAAGCGGGTGACCTGCCTGGGCACACCGTTCTATGCAGGCTGGGGCTTGACCGACGACCGGGCCATGCCCGTTACCCGGCGCACCGCGCGGGTTGATCTAGCTGCTCTGACGCACGCCACGCTGATCGCCTATCCGCGCTATTTCGACCCGGTCACCGGCCTGGCCTGCCCGGTGGAGGTGATCATCGACCGGCTGGAGAATGATGATGTGCCTGCGCCGGGCCGGTTCAATCGTGGGCTGGCGAAACTGCAGGGGCTGCTGGCGAGTTACGCGCATCTGTGGAGGCGGTAATTTCTTGACCGATATCGTTAACGGTATTCTGCTGCGAGAGGGATACGTCTTGATGGCGCGACGCACCGCATCACGTCGGAACCATCCCAATACCTGGAGCTTCCCCGGCGGTCATGTGGAACCAGGAGAGACATTGTTGATGGCACTGCGACGAGAGTTGCTGGAAGAGATCGGCGTCAGCATCGTATCGGCAACCCACCAACATAGCTGCGACGCTGAGGCCAGTGAACAGCGAAGCATAGTGAAATTCCATTTCTTCGTCATTCGTGAGTGGGACCGTGAGCCACAAAACCTTGGCAACGAGCATAGCGCGTTGCGTTGGGTCAATCTAAAGGATGCTGCGCAGATGCCTGATCTTGCTCTGAACGCGTATTTTGATCTGTTTGCTGCATTGCACCCGGACTAAAGGGCTGTGGCAGATCTTAGGTCTCGGTGGGCTGCCGCACCCATCGGTGCATGATATCGGTGCCGACCGGGCGGACGTGATCAAGGCTGAAACGCGGTGCGGCGGCCAGCCGGTCGATGCCCATGGCGGCGAGTGAGGGCGTGCCTTCGGCCCCGATGGCCATCCCGGCGGTGAAAACGACCAGTTCGTCGACCAGATCGGCCGAGAGCAGCGAGGCGGCGAGCATCCCACCCCCTTCGCAGAAAACGCGGGTGATGCCCTGTGCGGCCAGCGCGGCCAGTGCGGCGCGCGGATCGACCTGACCGGCCTCTATCGTACAGGGCAGGCTGACCGCCCCCTTTTTGGTCCAGTCGGTCACGTCCGCCTCTGCCCCGTGGCACAGCCAGACAGGTATGTCTTGTGCTGTTCGGGCGAGTTGGGTGGTGGCCGGTATTTTCATCGCGCGCGAGATCACGACCCGTATCGGCTGCCGTGTAATCCCCATGCCGCGCACCGTTAGCGACGGGTCATCAGCCCGCGCGGTCCCTGCCCCGACCATGACCGCGTCATGGCGCGCCCGCATCATATGGACGGCGCGCCGTGCTTCGGGCCCTGTGATCCATTGGCTTTCGCCGGATGCCGTTGCGATCCGTCCATCCAATGTGCCTGCCAGCTTCAGCGTCACGTATGGTCGGTTGGCGGTGACCCGCAGCAGGAACCCGGCGTGATCGCGGCGCGCCTGATCTTCCAGAACCCCGGTATCGACGGTGATGCCCGTCGCGCGCAGCATTGCGATGCCTCGCCCCGCCACCCGCAGGTCGGGATCGCCGGTGGCGATGACGACGCGGGCAACCTGCGCATCAATCAGCGCCTGCGCACAAGGCGGTGTCTGTCCGTGATGGGCGCAGGGTTCAAGCGTGACATAGGCCGTTGCCCCGGCAGCCGCACCTCCGGCCTGTGCCAGAGCGATGGTTTCGGCGTGCGGCCTGCCGCCATTCGCGGTGGCACCACGACCCACGATCCGGCCGTCTTTGACGATAACGCAGCCGACTGCGGGATTGGGCCAGACACGGCCCATGCCACGCCGCCCCAGCGACAAGGCCAGCGCCATGTAGCGGGCATCGTCTGCGCTGTTCACTCGCTGTCTTGGGGTGCGTCCGGGCGCAGTTCGCTGACGAATTTGTCGAAATCGTCTGCGGCCTGGAAGTTTTTGTAAACGCTAGCAAAACGCACGTAAGCCACAGTGTCGATCCGGGCGAGGCTTTCCATCACGATCTCACCAATTGTGCCCGATGGAATATCGGTTTCACCCATGCTTTCCAAACGCCGCACGATGCCGCTGATCATCTGGTCCATGCGTTCGGGCTCAACCGGGCGTTTCTGCAAGGCGATCCGGATCGAGCGTTCCAATTTGGGCCGGTCGAAATCCTCGCGCCGGCCATTGGATTTGATCACCACAAGATCGCGCAACTGCACCCGTTCATAGGTGGTGAACCGGCCACCACAGGCCGGGCAAAAGCGGCGTCTGCGGATCGCAACATGGTCTTCGGCGGGCCGTGAATCTTTGACCTGGGTGTCAACATTTCCGCAAAAGGGGCAACGCATATCCTGTCCTTGTCTCTATTTCTGGGGTCTACGCCCCATTTATCCACAGGCACTATAGGAACATGCGCAGGTTTTGGGTAGTGGGCATTTTGCGCCGCTAGATGAGGGACAATTGGCGTGGCGCGCAGGACTCACTCTTGGGGATACCAGCGTTGTCAAAGCCCGTCGGGATAGAATCGCAACAAGTGTTTCTTGAGCGGCCCGAGATGCGCATCATATCGCCGCCAGAGCTGCATGGATGTGGTATGAAGCGGCTCGCGGACCTGCCGGGCTGAGAGCGTTCGGCTATGTTGGCCCCCGGTCTGGAAATCGAGGCAGGCCGGGTCCCAGTCGAGCCTGAGGAAATCAACCATCCGCCGCGCCTGCCCTTCCAGATCATCCACGACCTGTTCATAGTGTACTGTCAGGATCGGGTTGGGCAGTGCAACTGCCCAGTGATCCATCAACTGCCGGTAGTGGACATAGGCATGGCCCAGCGTATCGAGGCTTTGGGTATATGTGTGCCAGGCCGACAGGTTTTGCATGTAGCAGGACACACAGGTGTCCATCGGGTCGCGCAGTACATGGATGATCCGCGCCTTGGGAAGCATGGCGGCGAAGAACCCAAGCAGTTCAAAGTTATGCAGGGATTTGTCGATCACGCGAGCAGCACCGGCGTGGCCCATTTCGCGGATATAGGTCTGCGCCATGCGCTTGGCTGCATCCGGGGGCATCTGCTTGATCGCGCGCACCATATCGCCACCATGGCCGCGGCGCACGCCGACTTGTTGGATGATCCGGTGCAGATTAGGGCTTTCGCCGATACTGGCGACCTGTGGATGGCTGGCAAGGATCTGTTCTACCAGCGTCGACCCGCTGCGCGGCATGCCCACGATCAGCACCGGGCGGTCATCGCCCGCCCCTTTGCCGAAGTAATCCGCGCGCGAGATATCCCGGCGCAGGGCGGTGACAAACCCGGCATAGGCTTTGGCATCGTATTTGAGCGGTGCGGCCGCTTTGGCCCGTGTGAACGCGTCAAAAGCCGCGTCATAGTCGCCGTGGTCGTTATAGACCTTGCCCATCAGTTTGAGCAGATGGGCCAATATCTGACCGCCAATCGTGGTGTAGCGCGGCAGCAGGGTGTCACGCATATGCGCAAAGATGGGGTCATCGGCGCCCACCTTAGTCGCGTCGACATAAAGCCCGAGCAGGTTGATATCATCAGGCGTTTCGGCCCAGAGCGTGCGGCACAGTTCTGCCGCCTGATCTGCATCGCCCTGACCCAGCAGCGCCCAGCCTTTCTGCAACTGCGACGGCCGGTGGTCCGGTCGGATCGTCAGGGCGTGGTCGATATGGGTCAACGCATCGGCGAAGGCGTTGCGTTGCAGGGCGGTGAAGGCGGCGGCGTATCTGACATCAGGGTCGTCCGGCGCGAGTGCGACGGCTCTTTCCGCGTGCTTTTGCGCAGCAGGTAGCTGGCCCGTGTTGGCGAGGGTTTCAGCGGCAAGCGCATGGGCGCCGGCCTGTTCGGGCCGTGCCTTGACCAGGGCGGCCACAAGCGGCAGGGCTTTGCGGAATTTCCGGCTGTAGCGCAGGTGAAACAGGACCGCAGCTTGCAGAACCTGCGGGCGAGGTTTCTTGGCCGCCAGCAGCTTTGCATAGGCCGCCTCAGCCTCTGCGATGCGGCCTGACCTGGCGAGCGTGAGCGCTTTGTCCAGCATGGTGCCCCCTTTGTGCATGGCCGAAGCTATAGGCTGGTGCGGCAGCGGTGAACAGAGGTCAGGCCAGATATCCAATCACCTTGCGCTGATGTGGGCGGTCGCGGTGTTCAAAAAGGTAAATGCCTTGCCATGTGCCGAGGGCGAGCGTGCCGTTGATGACGGGGATACTGAGATGGGTCGGCAACATGGCTGCCTTGATATGGGCAGGCATGTCATCGGAGCCTTCGTACGTGTGCGTCAGATAGGCCATGGACGGATCGGTGGTGGGTGGCACCAGACGAGCAAAGTAGTTTTGCAGGTCTGTCTGCACCTCAGGATCGGCGTTTTCCTGGATGACGAGGCTGGCCGATGTGTGCTGTATAAACAGCGTGAGCAGCCCGGTTCCCTGCACCCAACGGGTGACCTCGGCGGTGAATTCATAGAGGCCGGTGCCCGTCGTGGGGATGTCGAAACGCGTTTGCATTTCGTATTTCTGGGCGGTTTCAGCTGAGGCCGCAACCCCGGGCAATAGGTGACAGGATCGGCAAGCCAAGTGCTGCTGCCATGCGCGGAGATAGACGCGGCGTACAGGCATCAGCAACGCGCACATCGCTGACCTTTTCTTGTTTCGTCACATCTGCTGTCGGCTCCACGCCGTAGGCGCTGGCCGCCTGCGTAAAGGTCAAGGTTGCAAAAACCATGACCGTCAATCGGAACACATTTAACATCACACTACCTTCAACCAAAATCCCGAACGGATGATTCAAAAACCGCGCTTATCTGAACAAAAGAATAGTCGATTTGTCCGAAAGCTGTGCGGAATTATGAACACAAGGTTAATGGAGCATTTACCAGCGGTCGGGTCTGTGCCGGAACGCACAATGTGAACCGACTTACTTGGCGGCACATGCCAGTTCTGTCTGATCCGGGTCAGCCATTATCTGAGGCAATCCCAAAGCTGCGACCAATTCCGGCTGCATGGGCTGCTCGCAGATTTCGCCAGCCTCAGGCAATCCTGCCTCAATCATCGCGACCTGCGTGACAGTGTAAGGGGGCTCCGTGCTGTAGGCCTGCGCCGCAGGAGCGAGCGAAATTGCCACCATTGCTGTGGCGAGTGCGAGAGACAGTTTGGACATCGAAATTTCCTTTTCTGTCCAACTATCTGGGTGCAGATCAGTTCCCGATCAATCTGCTGTCATCGAATATCACGTGTTCGTAAATACATATGATATCAGCGCGATCCGCCTCGGCGCCCTTAGATCCCCGCGGGAACGGCAACGCAGTCGCTTGCGTCAAGGCTCAGCACCGGATCATTGGGGCCGCACTCTTCGCCCGAAACAGGATAACGCCCGGTTTCTGCGCATCCGGCGAGGATAAATGCAATTGCTATGCTGAGGGTCAGGATTAGATGCTTCATCATCGGAATTCTTTCTGTTGCGTCGCTATTGGTTCGCGGAACAGATTATGCGGCGCCGTCAGACCCATCTTGATATTGATCAATCCGGCGTTTTTACGTTCCGTTTTGCACTCGCGTTCCGGACCACATCCTCAGGCCGCAGATGAATAGTGGTGATGCATCAATCGAAAAGACGGATGCCTTGTTCGTCGATCATCTGCTTGGCTTTGGCCAGGGATGCGGCCTTGGCGTCTTCAATGCTCTGGAATGTATCCGCCCGGATCAGGTGGTGTTCGCGAATTTCGCCATCAACATCATGTGCGATCCGCGCCGCCAGCCGGTAGGTACCACCCTCGCGCTGCGGCTCTGCATAAATCTGCATGCCCTTATAGGTTTCGGCCGGTTCAGACGGTTTGGAGCCGTCGTTACCACCAAAGAGTCGGGAAAGAAGTGACATGGCTGTTACCTTTCCAGTTTCAGGTCTTACGGGCGCGATTACAGCGGACAGTCTTTGGCGAGGTCAAATCCAGCTGCATCGTCATTCGGGCAGTAGGGTGCCTGCCGCGGGAAACCGATTGAAATCCGGTCGAAGGTTGCGATGAAGCCACCATTGGCCTGGCCCCATGCCCCGGTACCGAAGGTTTCGGTGAATGCATCGCAGGATTTGCCCAGATAAATCGTTTCGATCCCGTCTTCGATTGACGAAGATGCACCGTTTTCGATGAAACGAAAGACGGGGTAGAGCGAGGTCAGGACGAAACCGTTTTCATTGCATGTCACATTGTAGGCGTGCCCGTCGCCCGAAACGACCAGCGACGGTGCTTCCTGTGCCGATCCGAGCGTCGGGACAAGCGCCGCAAGTGCGGCGCTGATCATTTGCGTCGGATTGATGATCACTGATCCAGGAACGACCGCAGCTTGCGTGACCGGCTGGGGTGCTTGAGTTTCCGCAGCGCCTTCGCCTCGATCTGACGAATCCGTTCGCGCGTCACGCTGAACTGCTGACCCACCTCCTCCAGCGTGTGGTCGGTATTCATCCCGATGCCGAAGCGCATGCGCAGGACTCGTTCCTCACGTGGTGTCAGGGAGGCAAGCACGCGCGTTGTGGTCTCTTTCAGGTTTTCCTGAATGGCTGAGTCGAGCGGCAGGATGGCGTTCTTGTCTTCGATGAAATCGCCAAGTTGGCTGTCTTCCTCGTCCCCAATCGGTGTTTCCAGCGAAATCGGCTCTTTGGCGATTTTCATCACCTTGCGGACCTTTTCCAGCGGCATTTGGAGCTTTTCAGCCAATTCCTCTGGCGTGGGCTCGCGGCCGATTTCGTGCAGCATCTGGCGGCCGGTGCGGACCAGTTTGTTGATCGTCTCGATCATGTGAACCGGGATACGGATCGTGCGGGCCTGGTCGGCAATCGACCGGGTGATCGCCTGACGGATCCACCATGTCGCATAGGTCGAGAATTTGTAGCCGCGGCGATATTCGAACTTATCGACAGCCTTCATCAGGCCAATGTTACCTTCCTGAATGAGGTCAAGGAATTGCAAGCCGCGGTTGGTGTATTTCTTGGCGATGGAGATCACGAGACGCAGGTTCGCCTCGACCATTTCCTTTTTCGCCTGCCGCGCTTCTTTTTCGCCCTTCTGTACCTGCTGGACGATGCGGCGGAATTCGGTGATGTCGACGCCGACATACTGGCCGACCTGCGCCATGTCGCTGCGCAGTTCTTCGATCTTGCCGGTGGATTTCTCCATCAGCATCTGCCAGCCGCGCCCGGACTTTTCGGACATTTCGTCAAGCCAGTTCGGGTCCAGTTCACGGCCCCGATAGGCATCAATGAATTCGCGGCGGTTGATGCGGGCCTGATCGGCCAGTTTCACCATGGCGCTGTCAATCGACATGATACGGCGGTTGATCCCATAAAGCTGGTCGATCAGCGCCTCAATCCGGTTGTTATGCAGGTGAAGCGAGTTCACAAGCTCCACAATCTCGGACCGCAGCGCCTGGTATTTGTCTTCCTGCTTGGACGAGAACGATGAATCCTCGTTCAGCGTCGCCGACATCCGCGCGTCCTGCATATCGGACAAAGTGGCAAAATCGCGGGCAATGATTTCGAGCGTGTCCAGCACGCGTGGCTTCAGCGCGGCCTCCATCGCGGCCAATGACATGTTGGCCTGATCGTCGTCATCGTCATCATCATCCTTGGCAATCGGGTTACCGTCGGCGTCAAGCTCTTCTGTTTCTTCCTTTTCGGCAGGTGCTGCGCCGGCGACCGGTGCGGCCACCACATTTTCCTCACCATCTTCGCCAAGCTGGTTGCCGAATGTGGTTTCAAGGTCGATCACATCGCGCAGCAGGATGTCCTCGGACAGAAGTTCGTCGCGCCAGATCGTGATCGCCTGGAATGTCAGCGGGCTTTCGCAAAGCCCCAGGATCATGGTGTTGCGGCCAGCCTCGATCCGTTTGGCGATCGCAATCTCGCCTTCACGGGACAGCAGTTCGACCGACCCCATTTCGCGCAGATACATGCGCACCGGATCGTCGGTGCGGTCCAGCTTTTCAGCCTCTGCGCCACCAAGGGTGACTTCACGCGACCCGGCAACGGTCGCGACCTCGGTGCCGCCTTTGTTGTCGTCCTCGGCCTCTTCGCTTTCTTCTTCCTCGGTGACCTGGATGCCCATTTCGGACAGCATCGACATCACGTCTTCGATCTGGTCAGACGAGACCTGTTCCGGCGGCAGAACCGCGTTCAACTGATCGTAGGTGATATAGCCCCGTTCGCGCGCATCGGCGATCATCTTCTTGACCGCAGTCTGGCTCATATCAAGGCTGATATCGCCGTCCTGGTCCCCATCCTTACGATCGTCGTTGTCTTTGGCAGCCATGCAGAGGGCCCTTTCAAAATCGTCGTTTTGACGCCGATATGATTCGGCTGATTCGGTTAATATCGAATCAACCCTGCATCAGGGTGATTCGCAAGCAGTTCGCGCCTTGTTTTTAAAGTCTGTTGCCTGACCTAAGAGTTAGAGCGCTTGTGCCCTTTGGCAAAGTCGATCTGATCAAGAAGGTTATCAAACGCGCTACGCTCGTCCTTTTTGATTCGTGCGCCATTCTCACCCACTTCGTATTCGGCACGATCCTCGTTGTTGCCCCGCCCTGCCCGGTCCACCGCTGCCGAGGCTTGCGCCAGTCGCCATGTCAGACCCTCGTCAGGCAAGCCATTCAAGTCTTCCACAGCATCTTCGATTTCCCGTGCCTGTCCCCGGCGCGCGGTCAGTTTGGCGAATTCTTCGGCCAGACAGAAACGCGCGACTTCATCATCCCCCACGCGGCGAATGGCGGGGCTGATGGCCACATGGTTCTGGTTCATCAGCTTTTCAAGGGGCGCTTCGCCCAAATCAGCAATCACGGCAGTGCGCAGGTCCTCTGCGCCAAGATGCCGCAGCAGGCAGCGTTGGATATCGCGGTGGGTCAGGTCACCGCTGTCCATCTGTTCCAGCGCGGTTTCGAATTCGGTCGCGATATGTGGTGAGACAATCAGCGTGGCAAGGATCACAGCCTCGCGCAGATGATCCTCATGCGCGCCCCCTGCCCCAAGGGCCGAGCTTTTGCTGGTCGCCACCGGGCTGATATCGCGTTTCCAGGGGTCTTGCCTACTGGTCCAGGCCCCTCTTTGGCTCGTCTTTCGGGCTGTCGGTTTGCGATTGCTGAACAGCGCCCAGCGCATATCCTTGATCGCCTGTCCATAATGGCTGCGAATTGACGGATCGGCGATAAGCTTGATCTTGTCGCGCAGGGTCTTGTCGAGCGCCGCCTTACGTTCGGGGCTGTCGAATGTCTTGCCTTCCGTCTCGCGCTGCCAAAGCAGCTGCACCATGGGCATCGCCGCATCGAGCAGTTTTTGCATGGCCCCGGCCCCTTGGGCCTTGAGCACATCATCCGGGTCCAATCCTTCGGGCATCAGGGCAAAACGCAGGGATTTGCCTGCCTCAAGCAGCGGCAGGGCAATGTCGATCACCCGCATGGCCGCCCGCAAACCAGCAGTATCGCCATCAAGCGCGATGATCGGTTCATCCGCCATCCGCCAGAGCAAGCGCAACTGATCTTCCGTAATGGCTGTTCCCAAAGGGGCCACTGTGGCGGTGAACCCGGCCTCTGACAGGGCGATGACGTCCATGTAGCCTTCGGCAACGATCAGGGGCTTGCCTTTGCCCACGGCCTCGCGGGCGGGTCCGTGGTTGTAAAGACTGCGCCCTTTGTCGAAAAGCGGGGTTTCGGGGGAGTTGTAGTATTTGGCCGGATGGTTCGGGTCCATCGCCCGCCCGCCGAAGCCGATGGCCCGCCCCCGCGCATCGCGGATGGGGAACATGATCCGGCCGCGGAACCTGTCGTAAGGTTCACCGCCTCGGTCACTTTCGGCGGCGAGCCCTGCTTCGATGACGTGTTTCTGTTCGACGCCTTTGCCGGTGAGCGCCGCCAGCACCCCGCCGTTGGTGGGCGCAAATCCGATTTCCCAGCGCGCTTGCGCGTCAGTGCTGAGGCCGCGCCGTTCAAGATAGTCGCGCGCCTCTGCGGCGGCGCCGGTCTGCAACTGGAGCCGATGCCATTTGACCGCCTGCTCCATCACGTCTGTCAGTTGGGTGCGCTTATCGGCCTTCTGCTGTGCCTGCGGATCACGTTCCGGCACCGGCATCCCGGCCTCTGCCGCAAGGATTTTGACCGCTTCCATGAAGTCCACATTCTCGGTCTCACGGACAAAGGAAATCGCATCGCCTTTGGCATGGCAGCCAAAACAATAATAAAACCCTTTGCGGTCATCGACATGGAAGCTGGCTGTCTTTTCCTGATGGAACGGGCATGGCGCCCAAAGGTCCCCCTTGCCCTGATTGGACTTGCGGGTGTCCCACATGACCTTGCGCCCGACGACCTGCCCAAGGGACAGACGGTTGCGCAATTCATCAAGGAAACCGGGGGGCAGACTCATGTCAGTATTATCGCGGAAGCGGCGGGTAAGCTCCACCATCTTCTTTCTTCCAAAAATACTCCCGCCGGAGGCCTCAAATTTCTAGAAATTTGAGCGTGCTGCCACACCACGCATCGCAACCTCAAGCTCATGCACCAAAGTGCCCGCCATGGACCGCATCGCCATAATCTCAAACGCCTGCCCGCCGACCCGCGTGATCGCAACGGACATGTGTCCCAGCATCGTGCGGGCCGTGTGGCCGTTCTTGAACGTCGCCGCGCGCAGATCAATCGGTACGAGCCGCGCCAGCACATCCTCAACATCCGCCCCTTCAATGCGTATGATGGCCCACGCATCGGACTGATCGGTCACGGCGGCCATTCCATCCAGATCGACTGCGGCAGTCACCAGCCATGTGCGATGTCCGAACCACTGCATCCGCGCGCTGCGGTTGCTGGTGGCTCGGTTTGGGGCGGACAGACCCAGCCCGATTTGTTCCTTCAAAGCTGTGGAGGTCGCCATGGTCTGCCCGGCCAGCGGCGCCACCGAATAGATCCGCTCCAGCGCCACTTCGGTCACGGTGATGCCACCGATTTCCAGCGGCAAAAGGCCCGCGCAGGGTGTCAGAGGCAGAAGCTTAACCACGGGCGCGTCCTCCCTCTGGGTCAAAGAACACAGGATCGCAAACCTCGACCTGTGCGATCAACCCGCGCAGATGATCGACCATTTTGATCACCTCGCCATGGCGCGCGCGGCCCTGCTGCAAAAAGGCGAGCGCCAGATTTGTTTCCAGCGTCGGCGAATAGCAGACGGATGTCGTGTAGCCTTGGCTGTTGATCCGCACCGCCTCTGCGTCTTTTTCAAACAGGTGCGCCCCGGCGGTCAGTTGCTTAACCGCCCCTACCGGTTTCAGCCCGACCAGCTGTTCGCGGTCCTTATCCAGCAGCCCAGGCCGTCGCGAGGCGGCCTGCCCGATGCAATCTTTCTTGAGGCTGATCATGCGGTCCATGCCGACATCAAAGGCTGTCGTGCGCCCGTGGATTTCCGCATGGGTGATGAACCCTTTTTCGATGCGCAAGACGTTCAGCGCCTCCATACCGTAGGGTCCGCCGCCCAGCATTTCGGCCTGGGCGGTCAGCATCCGGAACAGGCTTTCGCCATAGCGGGACGGCACGGCGACTTCATAGGCGTGTTCGCCGGAAAAGGAGATGCGGAACAGGCGACCGGGCACACCGGCGACGGTGACGTCGCCACAGGACATGAAAGGCCAGACAGTGTGGGTCAGCTCGTGAGCCAGAAGCGAATTCAGCAAGTCACGGCTGCGCGGCCCGGCGATCGCAAACTGCGCCCATTGCTCCGTGACCGAGATCACCTGCGCATCAAGGTCGGGCCGCAGCGCCTGCAGCACGAACTCCAGATGCCGCATCACCTGACCGGCAGCGGCGGTGGTGGTGGTCATCACGAAATGCTGTTCGCCAAGCCGCGCGGTCGTGCCGTCATCCATCACATGCCCGTCTTCGCGCAGCATCAGCCCGTACCGGACACGCCCCACCTTCAGCGTGGAAAACGTGTTGCAATAAACGAAATCGAGCAGTGCCGCCGCATCCGGCCCCTGAATGTCGATCTTGCCCAGGGTGGACACATCGCAGACGCCGACCGCGTTGCGCACAAACCCCACCTCGCGGTCGCAGGATTGCCGCCAGTGTGTTTCACCCTGCGCCGGGAAATAGCTGGGGCGGTACCACAGCCCGGCCTCGATCATCGGTGCGCCCCGTGCGACCGTGGCCTTGTGCGATGTGGTCATCCGTTGCGGCGCGAACCCCTTGCCCTGACTGCCTGCCCCCATCGACGCGATGGATACCGGCACATAGGGCGGACGGAAAGTGGTTGTTCCGGTTTCGGGGATGCCGCGCCCGGTCGCGTTCGCCAGCACGGCAAGGGCAACCACGTTGGACGATTTACCCTGATCCGGGGCCATGCCTTGCGTGGTGTAGCGTTTCATATGTTCGACCGAGCGGTAGTTTTCCTGCGCGGCCAATTTGATATCCTTCACATGCACATCGTTCTGGAAATCGATCCATTTGCGCCCCTCGCCCGGGACCGCCCAAAGCGGGCTGATCCGGTAGGTGCTGTCATCGGCCACGGGCACCGTCACCTTGGGTTTCAACCCAAGGTCCGTTGCAACAACGGCAGCGATATCCGCCCCTTCTTGCAGGCAGGCCGCCGTGCTGAAGCTGCCGTTGCAGGCCCCGGCGGCGACCATGCCGGGGATGCTGTCCGGGGTTGGTACAAAGCTCGCGATATCCTCGCGCCACGTGGGTCGCCCGTTCATGTGGCAAGTCAGATGGACCGTCGGGTTCCAGCCACCCGACATGGCGAGGCAGTCGGTGCGGATATCGCGCGTCCCGCCGCTATGGGAAATCGTGATGCTTTCAAGCCCATGGCGTCCCTTGGTGGCTGTCACCGTACCACCGGTATAGATCGGGAAATCCCCATTGATCTGCACATCATCGCGGCTGTCGATCAGGGCCGCGATGCGGACACCGGCCGCTGCTAGATCATGCGCGGTCCGGTGCGCATCGTCATTATTGGCAAAGATCGTCAACGATTTGCCCGGGGCCACGCCCCAGCGATTGACATAAGCCCGCACTGCACTCGCCATCATGATGCCGGGGCGGTCGTTGTCGGGAAAGGCGATGGGGCGTTCGAGCGCGCCAGCACACAGAATCGACCGCTTGGCCACGATCCGCCAGAAGCATTCCAGCGGTTTGTCAGCGGTGCGTGGCCCCGCGATCCGTTCCAGTGCGCCAAAGGTGCCCTGATCATAGGCGCCGGTCACGGTCGTGCGGGTCATCAGCCGCACGTTGTCCATGGCGGACAGTTCCACCACGGCATCCGCGGCCCATTCCGCTCCGGGCTGGCCGTCGATATCCTCAACTTCGCGCAAAAGCCGCCCGCCCATCGCCGTATCTTCATCGGCGAGGATGACATCGGCTCCGGCGCGCCCCGCAGTCAGTGCCGCCATCAGCCCGGCGGGGCCGCCGCCAATGATAAGCACATCGCAGAAGGCGAATGCCTTTTCGTAGTGGTCTTCATTGCTTTTTCCGCTGAGGCCGCCAAGCCCCGCCGCGCGGCGGATCACGGGTTCATAAAGCTTTTCCCAGAAGGATTTCGGCCACATGAAGGTCTTGTAATAGAAGCCCGCCCCCAGAAAGGGTGAGATCAGATCGTTCACCCCCATCACATCGTATTTCAGACTGGGCCAGGCGTTCTGGCTGAACACCTCCAGCCCTTCCGACACCTCAAGCGTCGTCGCCCGCATATTGGGTTCGGTGTGCGCCCCGCGCCCTACAGTCACCAGCGCGTTCTGCTCTTCCGATCCGGCGGACATGATCCCGCGGGGGCGGTGGTATTTGAAAGACCGGGCGACCAGTTTGACACCGTTGGCGAGCAGGGCTGCAGATACAGGCTCGCCCGGCACGCCCTGATAGCGCTGGCCGTCAAAGGTGAAATACACCGTCTTATCAGGGGATTGCAGCCTCATCTTTTGACCTTGTGGGCCAGTGTTGTGCCGTGAACTGCATGAGTCACCGTGTTGCGTTCAACCACGATCCAGGCCCCGCAGCCACCTTCATGAAACCACAGGTCTTTGGTGTCGCCTGCAAGGTTATCGCGATTGTGCAGATAATCATCCCAGGCAAAAGGTCCCGCATCAGGTGCGGGACGGGTGAGCGCGAGGGCGTCCCCTTGGTAGTAAAACTCGCGCCGGTCACGTTCGCCGCAATTGGGGCAGTTGATCCGCATGTGTCTTCCTAGTGCAAATTATGCTGAGAGCCGGTGCCCTCTTCATCCATCAGCCCCACCCCATCGCGGAACCGGTCCAGCCGGAACTTGGCTGCCGGTTCGTGGTGGTTGCCCGTCGCCATCAGATGGGCAAAGCTGAAGCCGGACCCGGGCACGGCCTTGAAGCCTCCGTAACACCAGCCGCAATCGATAAAGAGCCCCTCGGTCGGGGTCTTGTCGATGATGGGCGAGCCATCCGGCGTCATGTCCATGATCCCACCCCATGATCGCAGCACGCGGGCCTTACCTATGATGGGCATCAGGGTCATGGCTGCGTCCATCACGTGTTCCTTCATCGGCAGGTTTCCCCGCGCCGCGTAAGAGCTGTAGAAATCCAGATCACCGCCAAAGACCAGCCCGCCCTTGTCGGATTGGCTGATATAGAAATGGCCCATGCCAAAGCTGACGACGTGGTTGATGACCGGTTTGAGCCCTTCAGTGACAAAGGCCTGCAGGATGTGGCTTTCAATGGGCAGACGCATGCCCGCCATGGCGGCGACCTGCCCTGACCGACCGGCCACGACGATCCCAACTTTCGCAGCTTTGATCGCGCCGCGGGTCGTCTGCACGCCTTTGACAACCCCGCCTTCGATATCGATCCCCGTGACCTCGCAGTTCTGGATGATATCGACACCGCGCTGATCGGCCCCACGCGCGTAGCCCCAGGCCACCGCATCATGCCGCGCGGTGCCGCCACGTGGATGGTAGAGGCCGCCATAAATCGGAAAGCGGACATTGTCGAAATCCAGGTAAGGCAAGTGCTTCCGGACACCCTCAGTGTCCAGCAGGATCGCATCATCACCCTGATTGATCATCGCATTGCCGCGCCGCGCGAAGGCGTCGCGCTGCCCATCGGAATGGAACAGGTTGATCAGGCCGCGCTGCGAATGCATGACGTTGTAGTTCAGGTCCTGCTCCATCCCTTCCCATAATTTCAGCGAATGGGAATAGAATTCGGAATTACCGGGCAGGAAGTAGTTGGCACGGACGATGGTTGTGTTCCGGCCCACATTGCCGCCGCCGATATAGCCCTTTTCCAGGACCGCGATGTTGGTCAGCCCGTGTTCCTTGGCGAGGTAATATGCGGTGGACAACCCGTGCCCGCCACCGCCAATGATGACGGCGTCATATTCCGCCTTCGGCTCTGGATCGCGCCAGACCGGTTTCCAGCCCTTTTGGCCGAAAAGCCCCTCTTTGATGACCTGAAATCCCGAATATCCCATGCGTCAACCCTTGCCAGCATCATCAGACACTAGCAAGGGTTGGGGCGGGGTCATGTCCTCTTTTCGACAAACAGAGGACGAGTGGCGACCGGATCAGTAGGCGAGGCGGAAGTAGTCGATTTCGAAATTGTCTTCCTGGCCGGAACCGCAGAAGCCCATATCCATGTTCGATGTGCCATCAATCGTTCCGCCAGCAATCATCGACGCACCCTGGATGCCATTGGCGTTGGCCGCAAACTCGATATCGCCTTTCGCGATGAGTTGGCCGCCATACAAGCGCAGGTCAGAGGCAAAATTCATACCACCGAGGGTTACCAGCTGCGCGCCGCCACCGGTTGCGCAATTGTCATTGCGACCAACCTGCAGGCCTGAAGGGGCATTGATCGAGTCTGCGGCGGTGTCTTTTGAGATGACAATCACATCCTCCAGCACACTTCCGGCAGAGAATTTGATTTCGCAGGGCGACACGATGACAACCTCGCGCACTGTGGGCGTTGCATCAATGGTCAACCGGGGTCCGGCGCAGTTAATGTGATGAATACGGCCTGTCGTCAGGTCTGCGGCCTGGACCGTGCGTTCGGTCATTGTGACGACCTCTGGATCAGTGATGTAGTCAGGCAGTTCGGGAATGTCCGGTCCGGCGATATAGGCCAGCGGCTGTTCAAAGCGGGCGATGATACCGTCGACACGCGACAGAACGCGGATGTTCTGCTTGGACGCGCGCAAAGCCGCACTTAACCCTTCGTTGGTTTCAAAGCCGGATTTTGGCAGATCTAGGCTGGCCAGATCCGGCATGGACACAACGGTGCCCGGTTCAAAGAAGTTGTTGCTGTTCAAGGATACATGGGTGTTGGAGTGGATGCAGAACCCGTTGCGGAACCCGTTATTTGACTGGATATCGACAATCCCTTCGGCCACGAAACCTTCGCGCAGACAGGCAGGCCGGTAGGTGGTGTAGATCGCGCTGGTGCTGACATCAAAGGAGTCGTGCCCAACGAGCTTGAACAGATAGGTAGCGACCGGGTTGGAATTCTCTTCCAGAAAGCTGGTACGCACATGGACTGCACTGGTAGAGTCTGCATCGGGCGTGAATGTCTGATTGGTCCGGTCAAACACACCAAATTCAATATCGTTGACAGTGAGCGTAACGCCGTAATTTTCCGATGGCAGCGTTGCATTCACGATCTCGAGCGCGCGTTGCTTGGCACTATCGGCGTCCATCCGGTTGCGGTTATAAAGTGCCGCATGGGCGGCCTGATCAGCGGCGATCTGCAGATGCGTCCGTGCCGCATAAAGGTTGCTTACATCGAGTGCGATGGAGCCAACAGCGGCAAAACCGACAAACATGACCACCCCAAAGGCGCTGACGCTGCCTGTTTCATCGCGGCCAAAACTGCGTGCTGCCTTGATGGATCGGGACAAGGTACTGAAAACCATTCTTACTGCTCCAGGAAGTGTTGCGCGGTGACGACGACGTCGATGTTGTTGATGCCGGGGATGCTGCCAACTGCCATCAGATCAGTGGTCGGGATTTTTGCGGTACTGGTGACCACGCCGTCTTGGACGGTTGTGGTGACAACGACGTTTTCGGAAAAAGGCTGCAAGGCGACGGCAATGAAATCCTGCGTGCTTTCGGTGTCGTTGAAACGGCCCACCGACAGGGCGCGGTTACCATCCTGGATCACACGTAATGCCTGTGCTTTGCCAAAAAAGATGAACGATACGTCCGCCACAAGAACAAGGATGAACATGAACAGTGGGAACCAGAACAGCGATTCAACGGTTGCCGATCCGTCCTCGCATTTTGCGAAGCGTGATACCCATGAGCGGCTTTCTGCCTGTGGCATATTTTGTCCTTTTTCGCGTTTCAGTGTCGTTGCGTCAAAGGTCGAGTGACAATGCGGCAAGATCGTGGCCAACCGGCGGCTGATCAGCGGCCGGCATGGTAAAAAAACGTAAAAAAACAAGTATGTTAATCGAGTATTAACACAACCTAGACGCAAGGTTAACGGCCAGTTCAACGTCTGTTATTTTCGGGATTCTGGCTGGGGGAGCGAAAGATGATTCGTAGAGCCCACAACCCTTCCGAGTGACCAAGTCAGGTCAACTCTCCCGCCAAAGGGCTCATTCGCGGCGATCAGCGGCATCGCGATGTCGGTGCTCACCACGATATCATCACCATGAATGATGGGCGGCGGGCTGGTCACCGCTCCGCATTGGTACGCCGCAACCATCGCGCGATCACTGCGCCGCGACGGACCGGGACATACTATATAGTATATATCTGTCACCGGACCCTACGCGCGGGTCCGGCTGTTGGCGATATCGGTGTGCGGTTAAAGCCCTTTCGCCCGATAACTGTCGGCCACCTTGCGGATCGACACCAGATAAGCCGCCGTGCGCAGGTCGTGCACATCGTCGCGGCTGTGCCAAACCTCGCGCATGGCCTGATAGGCCGCCCGCATGGTGTCATCGAGACCGGAACGGACCAGTTCCAGTTCACCCGCGCCGCGCAGATAGCGTTCCTTGAAGTTGGGGCTGATTTCCCACCCCAATCCTTTGTCTGCCGACAACCGCTCAAGCTCATCGACCACTAGCTGGTGGCGGCTTTCCTCTGCTCGCCGCTGCATCCGGCCAAAGCGGATATGGCTGAGGTTCTTGACCCATTCGAAATAGGATACGGTGACACCACCTGCATTGGCATACATATCGGGGATGATCACGCAGCCCTTTTCGCGCAGGATATCATCGGCCCCGGCCGTGATAGGCCCGTTGGCGGCTTCGATGATCAACGGTGCCTTGATCCGGTCTGCGTTGCTGAGATTGATCACCCCTTCGAGGGCAGCGGGGATGAGGATATCGCATTCCGCTTCCAGCAATGTGGGCCCGTCCGCCTGATGGCTGGCGTCGGGATAGCCGGTGATGCCGCCGTGTTTGACGATCCAGGCGCGCACGGCCTCTACATCCAAACCTTTTTCGTTATGCAGGGCACCGTCGCGTTCGATAATCCCGGTGATCAGTGCGCCGTCTTCCTCTGACAGGAACTTGGCCGCGTGAAAGCCCACATTGCCCAGACCCTGCACAATGATCCGCTTGCCCTTGAGACTGCCGGAGAGGTTCGCCGCCGCCACATCCTCGGAGTAGCGAAAGAATTCCTGCAAGGCATATTGTACGCCGCGCCCGGTCGCCTCGACCCGGCCGGCAATCCCGCCAGAGTTGGGCGGTTTGCCGGTGACGCAGGCGGCACCATTGATATCCGTGGTATTCATGCGTTTGTACTGATCGGCCATCCAGGCCATTTCGCGTTCTCCCGTACCCATGTCCGGCGCGGGCACATTCTGGGCCGGGTTGATTAGGTCGCGCTTGATCAGTTCATAGGCAAAGCGGCGGGTGATCAGCTCCAGCTCGTGTTCGTCCCATTCACGCGGGTCGATACACAGTCCGCCCTTTGAACCGCCGAATGGCGCTTCTACCAATGCACATTTATATGTCATCAGCGCGGCAAGCGCTTCCACCTCGTCCTGATTGACGGCCAGCGCATAGCGAATGCCGCCCTTGACCGGCTCCATATGTTCAGAGTGAACTGACCGATAGCCGGTAAAGGTGTGAATGGCCCCACGCAGGCGCACACCGAAGCGAACCGTGTATGTCGCATTACATACCCTGATCTTTTCCTCCAGGCCCGGACTAAGATCCATCAAGGCCACCGCCCTGTTAAACATCAGGTCGACAGATTCACGAAAGCTGGGTTCTTTGATAGTGTCGTGGGCAGTCATTTGGATCCCTCCCAAAGCGGCTGTTCCGATGGTGTTTTTTGGCACTTTAGATGCCCTAGCGTCACCCTAAACCCGATTCGCTAAAATGCGCTCAAAAAGTGGGCAAATCTCGAAAAAAGGCAGATTTCCCGTGAGGTTAACCGAATATGAACGAAAATCCTGCCGTTTTTTGTTTCGCGGGACGGAACAGTGCGACGTTTAGATGGCAAATGTGGAATATTTGTCTAAAACTGTAGGCGGAACCCTGCTGTCCTGCCCCAATTTTGCCACAGCAAGCTGATTAATATTCCCCTTGGGGATGTGCGTGTGCCACGTTTGTCGGCAAACGTCTTATAAAGCTGTAACGCCACCGGAGAGTTACTTATGTCTGATTTGAAGTCTTTCGCGCACCGCGTAAAGAGCAAGAACGCAGAGTTACGCGCCGAGATACTGCGAAAATTCGGCCGCGATGAAGATGGAAGTATTATCGTTTTCACTCTCGTCTTACTGATCATCATGCTGGTGATGGGCGGCATGGCCGTCGACTTCATGCGCTTTGAGTCCCGTCGCGCGCTTTTGCAAAGCGTTGCTGACCGGTCCGTTCTGGCAGCCGCTGAGCTTGACCAGAGGCTCGACTCCAAGGAGGTCGTTGTCGACTTCTTCGAAAAGGCCGGGTTTGATGGCACGATTGTTGGCGAACCCCGCGTCAGTGGCAATGCACGGAACCGTTCGGTTGCCGTCGATGCCCGTCTGGACATTGATACATTCTATCTTCGCTTCATTGGCATTGATGAACTGGCTGCACCTGCCACCGCTGCTGCGACTGAAGGTACAGGTAACGTGGAGATTTCTCTGGTCCTCGACATCACCGGCTCGATGGGCAGAGAGGCAAATGGTTCGGGTCGCACCCGGCTTGATCTTCTGCAGGACGCCGCTAGTAACTTTGTCGACGAGCTTTTGAAGCCTGAGTATGTGAATCAGATTTCAATCTCGTTGGTCGCCTATTCTGAGCACGTAAATCTTGGGGACGAAATCTTCGGGGCGATCCCAACCACACCTCCGAACCGCTTTGACACGTCAGAATGGCGTGCTGGAATAATTGATATCAGTGAGTTGGACGAGCCCTTTCCACGCGTATTTAGGGAAGCCGAATTGCCTCTGCCTTTGCCAGGTACAGAGATTGTGCTCGACACGGACCTTACTAACATTCCTGTCGGCGTCGACGGTAACAATCCCGGCATAGAACCGCTTTATACGGGTTACAGCAACCCGAGCCGCTGTGTGGACGTGCCAGCATCAGAATTCACAACTACGACGTTCAACAACAGCATTACATACCAGCAAATCGAAAACTATGATCCTTATGGGGACAATACGATTGCGGCACCAATTCGTCCGATCTGTCCTGAAAATGACTATGAGGCAATCATCCCGCTGTCACAGAACGCGCAAGACCTTAAGGATGCGATCAACGCTTACACGCCGCGGACGAATACCTCTATCCACGCTGGCTTGAAATGGGGTGTGACCCTGATCGATCCTTCTTTCCGTCCAATCCTGCAGACTGTTCCCAGTGTTGATCCTGCGTTTTCGGGTGTGCGCCCGGCCAACTATTCTTCTGAAAGTACAGATGAGATTACCGCCAAATACATCGTCTTAATGACAGATGGTGCAAATGTGCAAGGTTACCGTTTGGCCCGCGAATACGAAAATGATCGCGAGCCAGCCTACGAAAACGTCCTTCAACGCAGCTATTGGGGGAATTCCAGCTATGCCTGGTGGTCCAAGTCGACCGAAAATCAGGGCCCATTCGACAGTTACAACTTCGAGAAACGCGGAGTGAGCGCTGGTGAAAAGAACACGATGATGCAGAACATCTGCACTGCTGCAAAAGACCGGGGGATCATCCTTTACACGATAGCGATGGATGCGCCTACCGATGGTGAAACCCAAATGCGCAGCTGTGCAACGTCTGCCGCCCACTACTACGAAACGGAATCGGCAGCAGTCGACGATGTTTTGGCGAGCATTGCAAAGCAAATCACAAACCTGCGGTTGAGCCTGTAATATGTTTGATCGAATCAAAAACAAACTCAAAGCTTTCCTTCACAACGAAGATGGCGCGTCATCAATCGAGTTCGTTCTGAGTTTTCCAGTCTTCATGCTGTTCTTCGGCATGACCTATGAGAACGGTATGATTTCGGCGCGACATGTCATGCTGGAACGTGGCGTCGACATTGCTGTGCGCGACATTCGCATTGGCCGCATGCCTGATCCGACCCGGGACCAGCTGCGCGCACGTATTTGCGAAGTTGCGTTGCTCATTCCTAATTGCGAGACCCAGTTGGAACTCGAACTGATCAAACGCGACCCACGGGCCTGGGCCGGGCTTCCTGGCACGATCCAATGTGTTGACCGCGGTGATCCTGGCCAGCCCAAGGATGAATTTGTCGGTGTCGGCAATAACGAACTGGTATTTGTCCGTGCGTGCGCCCGGTTTGACCCCGTCATGCCGACGGTGGGTATTGGTAAGGCGATTGTCGACGGTAACAGTGGATCAGCCGCAGGTGGTTCATACGCATTGGTTGCCGTCTCCGCATTTGTGGTGGAACCATATCAGAGAGATGAAGATGAAAATGGCTAATCTTTCTCAGAAACTAAGAGAATTCCGGGATGATGAAAGCGGTGTTGCCGCGATCGAACTAACCCTTTGTATCCCAATCCTGGTGTGGGCGCTGCTGTCAACGATGGTGTATTTCGACGCCTATCATCATGAAGCGATCAGTACACGCGCTGGCTTGACCATCGCGGATATGATCAGTCGTGAAAGCGGCGTCGATGGCGTTGTCACGCCTGCCTATATGAATGGCGCGCGCGAAGTCCTGCGGACATTGACTGAGACAGAGGACGACCCTGACCTGCGGGTCACGGTGTACCAGTACCGCCAAACCGAGGATGATTATCGGGTGGTTTGGTCGCGAAATCGCGGGTACGGCCAAAACTATAATAATACACGTCTCGATCTTATCCGGGCGCGGCTGCCTGATCTGGCTGATGGCGATACGGCAATTCTGGTGGAAACGCGGACCAAGTATAACGCGCCATTCTCGGTCACGATTTCACCGTTTATTGTGCCGGATCTTGATGGGATTGAGTTTAACTCTTTCACCGTGATCAGACCACGTTTTCAGGGCACTGTCTGCTGGAAGCAAGATGCCGGCGCTGCCCCGGAGTGCTATTTGCCCGCACCTTGAAGACGAAACGCGATCTGTTCAGCCATGAATTTGGCTTGGCCGGCTGATGTAACGCCGCCCACACCAACACGGCGACCCAGCCGCCACCAGAGCCCCGGTGCCCAGCCCCGGGGCTTTTTGCTGCGCAACACCAGCGTGAACCCGTTGGACGGCTTAAACGCAAAGACCCCCCGATCGACCAGCTCAATCTCGTCCATGTGTGCCAGCACGATGCCGGAACTGTCACGCACTTCGGTTTCGGTCAGCTCGATCACATTCGTGGTCGCCCGGCGCAGCATCTCGGCCCCCAAGAGTGCCGCAAGCCCCATGCCCAGCATAACAATAGTCCACAGGACCGATGGCGGCTGCACCAGCGGCAGATAGATCAGCAGCGCGCCCAGCACGAACAATACCGCATAGGCGAAAACCCGGCGTGCCGGTGATGCATGTACCCGGGCGTAAACGCCATTTTCATCCGGCTTGAACATGGGTCTTTCCTTTCGTGACGTCACCCTGCCCTACCCCAGTCAGACAGGGCTGACCAGAGCCGCCGGCATGCCCCTGAGAGCGGCCACGCCAAGACATCACACACTGACGGATTTGCGCACCAGATCCCAATAGATCGTCTCAATCGTATTCATGTCGAGCCGGCCGCCTTCGCGGTACCAATGGCTGAGACCAGTGAGCATCGCGATGAGAGCCATCGTCGCCACGCGGGTATCGGGCACCGCAAAGAGGCCCTCGGCCTCACCGGCGCAAAGAATGTCCTCAAGCTCATCCTCGTACTCGCGGCGCAGGCCTTCGATGGTGGTGAAATTCTCGGGCAACAGGTTGCGCAGTTCCATATAGGACACAAACACCTGATCAGACCGGGGCAAGTGGTACCGAATGTGAAACCGGGTGAATGCCTCAAGCCGGGTCATGGCGTCGCCGTTGATATCCTCAGCAGCCAGGGCCGACAGAAGATCGGCCATATGGTCACGCATCAGATCGAACAGCAGGCTTTGCTTGTCAGAGGTGTAATTATAGAGCGCCCCCGCCTGCACCCCCACATCCGCCGCGATCTGGCGCATGGACACGGCCGCATATCCGTGGCGCGCAATCAGCCGCAGCGCCGTATCCTGAACCCGCGGGCCGGTAATGTCGGAATGTGAACCTTGCTTGCGTGCCATGTTTTCCATGTAACTGAACAAGCGTTCATTTGAAAAGCCCTGATGCGCCGCTTGCCCTGATGCCGCTGCGCCGGATATAGCGGGGCATGCGTTTGATCATCCTGCCACTTTTGCTGTCGGCCTGTGCCAGTTTTCCCGAATTGGACGGGACGATCAGCGATACGGCACGGCAGGCACCCTACCCCCGGCTGGCGCCTTTGCCTGATATCGTTGACGGGGCCATGGACAGCAATATCGAAACAGAACTGGCCGCCCGCATCGCCGCGCTGAATGCCCGCGCTGAACGGTTGCGCCGCATAGACATCGCTGCGTTGCAGTAACCGCGCCTATTCGCTAGTACCGGATCAAAGCTCACAACGGATGGATTGCCCCACATGACCGAACCACTGCGCCTTGGAATTGCGGGGCTTGGCACCGTTGGTGTGGGGATCGTACGGATCATCCAGAAACATGCGGCCTTGCTTGAGGCGCGGTCGGGACGTCCGGTTGTGATCAGCGCCGTATCGGCCCGGTCGCGCACCAAGAACCGGGATGTGAACCTGTCGGATTATGACTGGGAAGACGACCCCGTAACGCTCGCAACACGCGAAGATATCGACGTGTTTGTCGAAGTGATGGGCGGCTCCGAAGGCCCGGCCAAAGACGCCACCGAAGCTGCAATCAGAGCAGGCAAGGACGTGGTCACTGCCAACAAGGCCCTTTTGGCAATCCACGGGCAGGCACTCGCCGAAGCGGCGGAAGTGGCAGGGCGCGTCATCCGGTTCGAGGCGGCTGTCGCTGGCGGCATCCCGGTGGTCAAGGCGCTGACAGAAGGACTGGCCGGAAACGAAATCACCCGCGTGATGGGCGTGATGAATGGCAGTTGCAATTACATCCTGACCCGGATGGAGGATGCAGGCCTGAGTTACGAGGCCGTCTTTGATGAGGCCAACCAGCTTGGCTATCTGGAGGCGGATCCGGAACTCGATGTTGGCGGGATTGATGCGGCGCACAAACTGGCGTTGCTGTCCTCCATCGCATTCGGGACGCAGGTGGATTTCGACGCGGTCGAGTTGGAAGGGATCGGGGCGATCACGATTGATGATATCCGGCAGGCGGCCGATATGGGGTTCAAGATCAAGCTTCTGGGTGTGGCCCAATTGACCGGGCGCGGGTTGGAGCAGCGCATGTCACCCTGTCTTGTCCCTGACACGTCACCTTTGGGGCAATTGCAGGGGGGAACCAATATGGTTGTGCTGGAAGGGGACGCGGTCAGCCAGATCGTACTGCGCGGCCCCGGCGCGGGCGAAGGTCCAACCGCCAGCGCTGTAATGGGCGATGTGATGGATATTGCGCGTGGGATGCGCCTGTCGACCTTTGGACAGCCCGCCAAGACCCTGCGCAAGGCCCGCGCCGCACGCGCCGCCGTGCCTGCCCCTTACTATCTGCGGATGCAACTGCTGGACAAGCCCGGCGCGCTGGCCAAGGTCGCCCATGCCTTGGGTGAGGCCGGGATTTCGATCAACCGGATGCGACAGTATGAACATGGCGACGCGACCGCACCGGTGCTGATCGTGACCCACAAGACAACACAAACCGCATTGGACGAGGCACTGGCCGATTTCAGGGCAACCGGCGTCGTCTCCGGCGATCCGGTAGCCATCCGGATCGAAGCCGTCTGAGGTGAGCGGATACAATAAATCTTCTAGAAGTTTTTTGGGACAACGATTTTTGCAAGAAAATCGTTTCGTTCACTGTAGGGAGACGACACCCTTTTCGGTCACGATCATGTCCAACACCTGATCGGTCTGTTCGAGCGGCAGGTTGTCATCCTCTTGCGCGGCATAGGCAAAACCGATGGCCAGCACAGAGCCGCGCTTGCGCAACCCCTCCAGCGTGCGATCATAAAAGCCGCCACCATAACCCAAGCGCCCCCCGCGCCTGTCAAACGCAACAAGGGGCACAATCACGATTTCCGGTGTCATCCACTCGCCGCTTTCGGGGATCATTGCACCAAATGTGCCGGGCACCATCGGGCAGTCCGGCTCCCAAATTCGAAACTGCAGGGGTTGCCCCGCACCCATGATCACGGGGACACCAACAGGTCCATGTGCCGTAGCCTCAGCCATGGCCGCCGCCGGATCGATTTCGGTTCGCATCGCCATGTAACCGGCCAACGGCACACCGCGATAGCCCGCCAGAACCTCGCTCAGATAACCCGCTGTCCCGCACCCCGCCTCATGCGCGGCCTTGCGCCGGGCAAAGGCGGCTTTGCGCGCGGCGGATTTATCCATCACAGCAGCCAAAGTGCTGCAAGGCCAAGGAAGGCAAAGAAACCAACCACATCCGTCACCGTCGTGACAAACGCGCCAGAGGCGAGCGCCGGGTCAATTCCAAACCGTTCGAGCAGAACGGGAATGACCGTCCCGGCGAGGCCCGCCACCGCCAGATTGATGACCATCGCCACCCCGATCACAACACCCAGCATCGGTGATCCAAACCAGATCACCCCGACCACGCCCATCACAACGGCAAAGAGCAGCCCATTGATCAGTCCAACCAACACCTCACGACGAATGACCCGCCATACATTTGCCGTGGTCAAATCGCGGGTTGCGATCGCACGCACAGCCACCGTCAGGGATTGTGTCCCGGCATTGCCACCCATCGACGCTACGATGGGCATCAACACCGCGAGGGCCACCAGCCCTGCAATCGTTTCCTCGAACAGCGCAATCACCATTGAGGCGAAGATCGCCGTCACCAGATTAACAGCCAGCCAGGGAAAGCGGCGGCGCGTTGTGGCAATCACCCGGTCGGACAGGCTGCCCTCACCCACACCGGCGAGGCGCAGAATATCCTCTTCCGCTTCTTCTTCCAGAAACGCCATGGCGTCGTCGATGGTGATCACACCGACGATCCGGTCGTCATCGTCAACCACCGGTGCCGTGATCATGTGATAGTGGTTGATCGCCTGCGCCACCTCTTCCACATCCTGCGCGACATGGAAGGTGCGGAATGTATCCTCCATCAGGTCACGCAACAGCATGTCGCGCGGATGGCTCAGAATCCGGCCCAGCGTGACATATCCCACCGCCTTCAGCCGCGGATCGACCAGGATGATGTGATAAAACTGATCCGGCAGAACAACGTCAGAGCGCAGGTAATCAATCGCCTCGCCCACCGTCCAGTGTTCCGGCGCGCGAACCAGCTCGGACTGCATGTGGCGGCCGGCAGATTCTTCAGGATAGGTCAGCGCCTGTTCGACAACCACCCGGTCGCCCGCATCGAGCGCGTCAAGAACCGCCTCTTGTTGGTCCTCGCCCAGATACTCGACCAGATCGACGACATCGTCGCTTTCCAGGTCGCGCACAGCCTCGGCCAGCTCAGCTGGGGCCAACTGCCCGATCACCTCTTCGCGCAGCTGCTCGTCCAGTTCGGACAGCGTGTCACCGTCCACGCCACCTTTCCAAACCGTTAGCAGGTCGCGACGACTGCGCGGATCAAGCTGCTCCAGCAGGTGGGCAATGTCGGCAGGGTGCAACGGGTCAAGCAGCGCATCGACCCATTCGGCGCCACCGGTGCGTACCGCCTCCATCACATCATTGATCAACCGATCCGTGATGCCAAAGGCTTCGTCTTCGTTGTTGTCCGATTGGTCTGTCATGCCGCCCCTCGTTGCACCTGCACCATAGCTTCTCGCGCGCCGCGCACAACGGCCATTGAGCGATTTACGCCCCCGCTGCCTCGCCATATGGTGCCGGGATGAGCAAGCATCTTCTCCTTGGCCAGACCTTAAGCTTTTCCGGCAATCCGCTGACTGAACACTGGGGTGATGTCACCGATTTTGACAGCGCTGGCGGTGTGTTGATCGATGGCGACAGAATCGCGGAGACCGGGAATGGTGCCGCCATGCAGGCGAAGTACCCGGACGCAGCCATCACCGATTATGGCGATGCTCTGATCAGCGCAGGCTTCGTCGATGCCCATATGCACTATCCGCAGACAGGGATCATCGCGAGCTGGGGCAAGCAGCTGATTGACTGGCTCAACACCTATACGTTCCCTGAAGAGGCGCGTTTCAGCGATCCGGCTTATGCCGATCAGATCGCAAACCGAACGCTGGATCTCGCTCTGGACCACGGCACGACAACCCTGACCAGTTTTTGCACCATCCATCCGACAAGTGTCGATGCGTTCTTTGGCGCGGCCGCCACCCGCAATATGGCTGTGGTGGCTGGCAAAACCTGCATGGACCGCAACGCGCCTGACGATCTGCGCGATACTGCGCAAGGCGCCTATGACGACAGCAAACGCCTGTTGAACGCCTGGCACGGCAAGGGCCGCGCGCAATACGCCATCACCCCTCGATTTTCGCCAACCTCAACGCCGGATCAACTCAATGCGCTGGGCGCGCTCTGGGCGGAATATCCTGATTGCCTGATGCAGACCCATCTCAGCGAGCAACTCCCGGAAATCGCCTGGGTGAAAGACCTGTTTCCAGACGCCCGCGATTATCTGGACACCTATGAAGCTTTCGGATTGCTTGGGGCACGGGGGCTCTACGGCCATGCCATCCATCTGGAGGACCGGGAGGTGGCGCGATTGCGTGAGGTTGGCGCGGCGGTCATCCATTGTCCGACGTCAAACACCTTCATCGGCTCGGGCCTGTTCGACTTGATGAGGCTGGCAAAGGCTGGCCTGCAGGTCGGTTTGGCGACCGATACAGGCGGTGGGTCGTCATTTTCCATGCTGCGCACGATGGCCGCCGCCTACGAAATTGGACAACTGCGCGGGACAGCATTACATCCCGCGCAACTGATGTGGCTGGCGACCGAGGGATCCGCGCGGTCGCTGCACATGAACGGCCAGATTGGCCATCTTGGCGCGGGGGCCATGGCGGATATCACGATTCTCGACCTTGCCGCGACCCCGGCCATCGCCCAACGCAGCCAGCAGGCACAGGATATCTGGGATGCACTTTTTCCCACGATCATGATGGGCGATGACCGATCCATTGCAGATGTGTGGATCGCCGGGCAGCGGTATCAGCGCGGTGAAAGCCAATGACGCGGGTAAGATCAATACTGATATCCACGCTGTTGCTGACGTGGCCTTTTGTAGTCGAAGCAGAAAGTACACGAATTGATGCTTACGGTTTCAGCATATTGCTGCCGGATGGATTTGCTGCGACGCAAAAGGATGGCGGGGTGCAGTTGGCGCAGACCGGCATGCGACGTACCGTTCAGCGGTTGGAGATTTTCACCCAGGATCAGCCATTTCAGACAGCCACGCGACAATTCACCCTGCGCGATGTGGCAGGCTTTGATCGCCCATTTCTTTTTGCAATTGAGCCGCTTGGCGCCGGGTCAGGCGGAACGGAATATAGGCTGACGGCAGTTGGAACGGACAACACAGGTCAGACCGTGGTGATGATCGCGCAGGACCAGTTGGAAATCGGCACGCCCAACTTTGCATTCGCGTGGGACGTATTGGCCAGCTATCAACCACGATAAATGCGCCAACGGCGCGACCTATTCCGCCAGCCGCGCGGCCAAGGCGTTCTGGCGGTTAATCACCTTGTCCAAATCAATTGTCTGCATTCGGCCATCGGCAACAACCTGATGGCCTTCCACAAACAAATCACGAACCTTCGCCGGACCGGCCAGAACCAGCGCGGCCGGATCCCACGACCCTGCATTCTCAACCGCCCTCGCATCCCACACCGCGATATCCGCCCGTTTGCCAACAGCAATCTGACCACAATCATCGCGCCCCAGCACAGCAGCCCCACCGCGCGTGGCGATCTCCAGTGCTTCGCGGGCGGACATGGCATCGGCCCCATTGGCAACCCGCTGTAACAACATCGCTTGCCGGGCCTCGGCCATCAGATTTCCCATATCATTGCTGGCCGATCCATCCACGCCCAGGCCGACGGACACGCCCGCATCGCGCATCTGCCGCAGCGGCGCGATGCCTGATCCAAGGCGGCAATTGGAACAGGGGCAATGGGCGACGCCTGTCTGCGTGCGGGCGAACAAATCAATCTCTTGCCCATTCAGTTTCACACAATGCGCATGCCAGACGTCATCGCCGACCCAGCCCAGATCTTCAGCATATTGTCCGGGACGGCAGCCGAATTTCTCGAGTGAATAAGCGATGTCCTCATCATTCTCGGCCAGATGTGTATGCAGCATCACACCCTTGTCACGGGCCAGAATTGCCGCATCGCGCATCAGATCACGACTGACGGAAAACGGACTGCACGGTGCCACGCCAACACGGGTCATCGCCCCGGGGCGCGGATCGTGAAACGCATCGATCACCCGAATGCAGTCTCCCAGAATGGCCCGCTCCGCTTCGACCAGACTGTCCGGCGGCAGGCCCCCGTCACTTTCGCCAATGCTCATCGCGCCGCGTGTGGCATGAAACCGCAAACCAACCTCAGCGGCGGCGGCAATCGTGTCATCCAGCCGTGCCCCATTGGGAAACAGATACAGATGATCCGAGGTCAGCGTGCAGCCGGACAGCGCCAGTTCCGCCAATCCGATCTGGGCTGACACGAACATCTCTTCCGGGCCAAACCGCGCCCAAATTGGGTAAAGACGCTGTAACCACCCAAACAACAGCGCGTCCTGCGCACCCGGCACCGCGCGGGTCAGGGTTTGATAAAGATGATGATGGGTATTGACGAGACCCGGTGTGATGATGGCCCCGGTGGCGTCAAAAACATCTGCATTTTCAGCGGGCAGATCAGCCTCAATGGCCGCGATCACGCCGTCGCTGATCAGAATGTCCGCGTTCGCCAGTTCGGATCGCGCGTCATCCATCGTCAGGATGACGGATGCATTGCGGATCAGCAGGTCAGGCATTTATCGCATCACGCAGCACCGCCAGAGCGGCGGCATGTATCTGGGCATTTGCCGCGGCCAGCGCACGACCACCTTCATGGGCCGGACCACCATCCCAATCGGTCACGACCCCGCCCGCTGCCTCTATCACGGCGATCGGGGCCTGAATATCGTAGGCATTCAACCCCGCCTCAATCACCAGATCGACCTGCCCTGCCGCCAGCAAAGCATAGCCATAGCAATCCATGCCATACCGGGTCAGTCGGGCCTGCGCAGAAACAGCCTGAAAGGCCTGCATCTCATCAGGTGTTCCAACTTCTGGAAAGGTGGTCAGCACCGTCGCATCGACCAGATCGCGAGTTGCCCGCGTCCGCAGTGGTAATAGGCCCAATGGCCCCATCATTTCCGCCAGGCCCAGCCCACCGGCAAATCGCTCACCGATATAGGGCTGATCAATCAGGCCGAAGATCGGGCCGTCCTTGTCCGCCACTGAAATCAGAACGCCCCAGGTCGGCGTACCACTGATATAGCCACGGGTCCCGTCAATCGGGTCAAGCACCCATGTCAAATCGCTGCTACCCTGAAAATGTCCGAATTCCTCGCCAAGAATGGAATCGTCCGGTCGTTCCCGGCCAAGAACATCCCGCATGGCCTGCTCGGCGGCGCGATCCGCTTCGGTCACCGGATCAAAGCCTTCGCCCAACTTGTTATCGGTCACCAGATCGGCCGTGCGAAAGTGGCGCAGAGTTTCAGGACGCGCCGCATCTGCCAGCAGATGGGCAACCCGTATCAGGTCGGCATTGAACGCTTTGTCTTTGAACACTGTGCCATTCCCATCCACACCGGCTGTCACCGTTTGCGGTAGCGCGGGGCAGATGGGATGGTCAAGCCCGTGTCAGGCTGCTTCGCTCAGCACCCGCGCCAGGTCAAAAAGGCGGCGACGCTGGTTTTCTGGAATTGCATAGTAAGACCGCAGAAGCTCCAACGCTTCCTTGTCGGTCAGGATATCACCCGGCATATCACTGTTGTTGCTGTCTGCCGGAGGTTGAGTATCGAGGCCTTCAAAGAAGAATGAGACAGGCACGTTCAACACCTTTGCGATGTCCCAAAGCCGCGATGCACTGACGCGGTTCATACCTGTTTCGTACTTCTGGATCTGCTGAAACTTGATACCAACTTTTTCCGCCAACTGCTGTTGGGTTGTGCCGCTCATCCAGCGGCGGTGACGGATGCGCTTACCTACATGTACATCTACCGGATGTTTCATTCGTTTATTTCCTTAGTTAGAAAGCACGCGGCAACATGTTGCCAGTGCCCGATGCAGCGTTTAGCGCTTGGTTGAATCTGCAAGCGCGTCCTGCTTGATGATGTGCATGACACCATTCAAGCGTAACACGCAACGGTTGCAGCAGCAGACCTGACCTTAAAGACAGGTTCATGATGACACTTTTTACGCGACCGGTCAAAGCCGGCATCCTTTCATCTGCTGCGATGATTGGGCGATAAGGGTTAATAAAGCCATACCAAGAAGGATTCGTTTATGCGCACATTTCAGGTTTCATCGTTCAATAACGCACCAGAGGTTACAAATGTTCCCGCTCCGACCGCAAAAAGGGGCGAGGTCATTTTAGATATCGAAGGGTGCGGTTTGAACTTCGCGGACCTGCTGATGGCCAATGGCACGTATCAGGACACGCCGACCCCGCCCTTCACACTCGGGATGGAGGTTTGTGGCACCGTCGTTGCACACGGCCCGGATGTGTCCACGCCGCCGATCGGAACCCGTGTGGCCGTCTTTGGGGGCAGCGGCGGCATGGCCGAACAGGGTGCGTTCCCGGCGGCGCTTTGCCGACCGGTGCCGGACAAAATGCCGTCAGAGGTCGCGGCAGGTTTCATGGTGGCTTACGGCACCTCTCACTTGGCTTTGAAACGGCGGGCGCAATTGCAGAACGGTGAAACGTTGCTGGTGCTGGGCGCAGCGGGTGGCGTCGGGCTGACCGCGGTTGAGATCGGCAAGGCGATGGGGGCCACCGTCATCGCCGTCGCGCGCGGCGCGGACAAGCTGGCCGTCGCAAAGAATGCGGGCGCGGATCACCTGATCGACAGCACAACCGACGACATCAAGGAAGCGGTCAAGGAGTTGGGCGGGGCCGATGTGGTTTACGATCCCGTCGGGGGTGACGCATTCAAGGCAGCGCTAGGGGCCTGCAACCGCGAGGCTCGGATCATCGTCATCGGATTTGCCAGCGGCAAGGTTCCTCCGATCCCGGCCAACATCATTCTGGTCAAGAACATCACGGTCATCGGGTTCTATTGGGGCGGCTACCTTGGCTTTCAGCCCAACGCGCTGATCGAGAGCTTGGGCGAATTGATGGAATGGTACGATCAGGGGCGCCTGCAGCCGCATATTAGCCATGTTTTACAATTGGATGACGCCGCTCAGGCGCTCGAACTGATGCGCAGCAGGCAGTCCACCGGCAAGGTGGTCATCACGCCGTGACCGGCACCCGCATGGTGTAAAACCCGTCCCGCACGAACTGTGACAGGTCGGCGACAACCGGCCCGTCATTGATCGATGCGCTATACATATTCACGTTAACCTCCAGCAGACGCGGCAGACTGCCACCATGATTGATCGCTTCAAAATGGTGCGACGCGGTGCCTTCCAGAATGGTGTGAACTGCCAGATCAGCGCTGACTGTGGCCTCGATTGTGCGTGTTGACTCGCTCTCGACGGCCATTTCCCAGGGGATTCCGACAGCATCCAGCCGCCGCTGCACGTATTGCCGAAATATGCAGCGCTGCTCAAAGGCAAGCCGCAAAGGGCGCTGTTTCCACGCCTGCCCGCCCGGCGCGCCAACCCAGATCAGCGGCACTTTGGCCAGTGTTTCGCCGCCAGTTCCAACGCTGTCTTCGGTCGTCAGGATGACGTCAATCTCCCCCCGATTGAATTGCTCGACAAGCTTTCTTGTAAAAGATGAAACCAGATGCACCCTGACCCTTGGATAGGCCGCCGCGAACCGGCGTAGCACCTTGGGAATGACCGGGTAAATAATGTCATGCGGCACGCCCAGCGTGACCTCGCCCTCAAACTCGATCGCGGTCAGTTTGCCATAGATTTCGTCGTTCAAGGCGAGCATCCGCCGGGCATAACTGAGCATCTGTTCACCCTGTGTTGTCAGGCCGATAGATCGTGCGGAGCGGTCGAGCAATGACACGTTCAGGGATTCTTCCAATCGTTTCAGCTGCATGGAAACAGCCGACTGCGTCAAGTTCAAAAGCCCTGCCGCCTTGGTCACACCGCCCGTGTCAGCAACGGCTACAAAAGATCGCAAAGCGGTCATATCCAGATTTCTCATTTCATCACCATAGCTGATACAAGACCCATCAAACATTCATTTTTATCATATGAGGTTCGCCGCTATATATCAAGTATTCTAATGATAACCACACAAACCATCACGAAAGGACAGGATATGATCACTGTCACGACTCAGGAATCCGTTAATGCGCGGTGCGGTGTGGCGCGGCCCGGGCTTTGGCGCCGTATTGGCCGCCTACTGGCCCTGTCCCGGCAGCGCCGCGCGCTCGCCCAGCTTGAGGACCACATGCTCAAGGACATCGGACTGACCCGTCATCAGGCTTATACAGAAGCACAAAAACGGGTTTGGGACGCCCCCGCCAGTTGGCGGGACTGATCACGAAACAAGCGGACCTGCGACATTCCCGCCCAAAACGATCAGATTTAATGATCTTGGTGCCGCGCGCCCTTGAAAACGTGCGGGTTTGTGCCAATATCACGCGCAAGGATGCCGGCTCGCGGCGCCACTGTTATATCTGGAGGTCTAAATGGCTCAATACGAGACAATGAAAACGGTCGGCGGGGTCCGCGCGGCCGCTATTGATGAGGGCTTGCGCGCTCATATGAACAAGGTCTACGGCACAATGTCCGTGGGCATGCTGATAACCGCCGTGGCGGCATGGGCAATTGCCGGTCTTGCGGTCACAAGCGATCCGACAAATGCGACTTACGCTCTGCGTGATGGCCAGTACCTGACCGGGCTTGGCGTGGCGCTTTATGCCAGCCCGCTGCGCTGGGTTATCTTCTTTGCACCTCTGGCCTTTATCCTGTTTGGCTGGGGCGCATTGCTGCAACGAGGTTCGGCGGCGGCTGTACAGCTTGGCTTCTTTGCCTTCGCTGCGGTCATCGGTGTATCGTTCAGCTCGATCTTTCTGGTCTACACGCCCTACTCGATCACGCAGACCTTCCTGGTCACCGCAATCGCCTTTGCCGGTCTCAGCCTTTATGGCTACGTGACCAAAAAGGATCTGGCGCCGATGCGGACGTTCCTGATCATGGGTGTGATCGGTCTTCTGGCTGCAATCATCGTGAACCTGTTCCTGCAGTCTGACGCGATGATGTTCGCGATCGCCTCGATCGGTATCGTGTTGTTCGCCGGATTGACCGCTGCTTACACGCAGCAGATCAAAAACACCTATGTGGAGCATGCAGCTGCCGCAGATCAGGAGTGGATGGACAAAGCCGCCTTCGACGGCGCGCTCAGCCTCTACATCTCGTTCCTGAACATGTTCCAGTTCCTGCTCTATTTCATGGGACAGGAATAACCGGACTTCCGGCGATAAGAATACGAAAGGGCGGGTCATCCCGCCCTTTTTTGTGACTATTGGAAGCATCTCAGGCCGCTGCATCTAATGGGTCTGCTGTGCCCACTGGCTCAGCATCTTGTCAAAGCCGCTCAACAGCGCGCGATGTTCCTCTTGACCATTTTCGGTATTGAGCACGTCACACCGACCCTGCGTCTCGGCAGCGGCAGCGGGACGGCTTGTGGTTTCGCCCAACCTCACATGTACCATCGAAAAAGCGGCCATTCCCAAAGCTGATTGAATCTGCGGAACTTTCATCAGACATCGCCAATTTCAGATAGGCTCAAGAGTTAACGAGCGCAAAACGCCGGTGGGTCAGCCCAGAACTGGCGATCCCGGAAGGACTCGAACCCTCAGCCTGCTGATTAGAAGTCAGCTGCTCTATCCAGTTGAGCTACGGGACCGCTCCGCGCTGGTATGGCGCGAGAGGCAAACCCATTGCAAGTGGCCAGGCTCACTTTTTCTGTAAGGCTTTCTCGATGGCCTCAAGCCGGGCGATGATCTCTGTCCGGTATTCATCAGTCGCGGCATTGCTTTCCTCGGCATGGGCGTCCTGCATCGAATTCACAATCAGACCGACCAGCAGGTTCACCACGGCAAATGTCGTGACCATGATGAAGGGGACGAAGAAACCCCAGGCGTATGGGTAAACCTCCATCACCGGGCGGACGATGCCCATGGACCAGCTTTCCAATGTCATGATCTGGAACAGCGTATAGGCTGATTGCCCCAGGCTGCCGAACCATTCAGGAAAGGACGCACCGAACAGTTTGGTCGCCATCACCGCCCCGATATAGAAGATGATCGCCATCAGCACGAACACCGATCCCATACCGGGCAAAGCAGTGACAAAACCTTCAACAACCCGGCGCAAGCGCGGGGCGACAGAGACAAGGCGCAACACCCGCAAGATGCGCAACGCGCGCAGAACCGAAAAACCGGCGGATGCTGGTACAAGTGAAATGCCCACAATCGCCAGATCGAACAGGTTCCAGCCATTCCGGAAAAACCGGGTGCCATAGGCAAAGAGCTTCAACAGTATTTCGACAACAAAAAACGCTAAACAGGCGGTATCGAGCGCCAGGATTAATGGACCAGCCTCGGCCATCAGTGTCTCGGACGTTTCCATCCCCAGAATACCGGCATTGAAAAGAATGACGCCAATGATCAGCCCGCCAACCGTGGGATGCTCAACAAAAGCAGCGGTGCGCGCGCGCAAAGACATCAATGGCTCTCAGAAATGGCAGCTGCCGGGTGGCTCAATGTGTCCAGGCGCCGCGTCGGTTGGTGGCAAAGTTCTCGCCATACCCGCCGGGGCGAATATTGGCTTTGCGGGGCTTGGGTTCCTGAACGATGAAATCAATGCCCTTTTCGCGGGCGTAATCAATCGCATCTTCCTTGCTGTCAAATGTCAGCTTGACCTGCGCCTGTGTATCGGCGGATGAGGTCCAGCCCATCAACGGATCAACCTCGCGCGCTGTTTCGGCCACATGTTCCAGCACCCAATGCTTGGTCTTGGCCGTGCCCGAGGACATGGCGGTCTTGGCTGGTTTGTAGATTCGTGCACGCATCATCGTCTCCGTTCCGCTGGCTCCTATATGTGCAAAAGGTGAAGGTTTCGCAAGCACCGCTTACGCCCATTCACCCCCGCGCATGACCGGCACCCGGTCGCCAGTTTTGGTGATCCCATCAATATCCACCGCATCCGATCCCATCATCCAATCCACATGGATGATGCTTTGGTTGCCACCTTTCTGTTTCAATTCTTCCGGTGACAGGACCGATCCACCCTCAATCGCATCGGCATAACACTGGCCCAGTGCGATATGGCAGGATGCGTTTTCATCAAAGAGCGTGTTGTAGAACAAAGTGCCCGACTGGCTGATCGGGCTGGAATGCGGTACCAGTGCCACCTCGCCAATGCGGCTGGACCCATCATCGGTCTTCAACAGTTCGCGCAACACATCCTGTCCCTTGCTGGCCGTCGCCTCTACAATCCGGCCCGCCTCGAAACGGACAGCGATATCTTCGATCACACTGCCCTGATGGGCCAGCGGTTTCGTGGCTGCGACCGTACCCTCGACCTTATAGGCATGGGGGCAGGTAAACACTTCTTCGGTGGGTATGTTCGGCTGACACACCACACCGTTCAGCGCAGGCGACGCCCCGCCTTTCCAGATATGACCCTCCGCCAGACCCAGATGCAGGTCTGTGCCGGGGCCGGTATAGTGCAATGCGCTGAAACTCTGGGCGTTCAGCCAATCGACGCGTTCCTTCAGCCGCGCCGTATGGGCCTCCCAATTGGCAACCGGATCATCCCCATCCAGCCGGGAGGCGGCATAGATGGCGTCCATCAGCTTGCCCTGCGCTTCCTCGACAGGCAGGTCGGGATAGACCTGCGCGGCCCAGCCCGGGGTTGGATAGGCCACGATGTTCCAGTTCACCTCGAACCCTACAATCGGGTCCATCGCCGGTTTCCGGGCAATTGCAGTTGCTTTGCTGACGCGGGCCACCTTGTGAGGGTCCGCGCCGGCCAGCAGCATCGGGTCCTCTCCGGTGATTGCCATGCGGGCCGCCCCTTCCTTGAAGGCCTGGCCGAGACCTTCAAAAAACCAACCCGGCGCACGATCAAAACTCGCATCATCACCATGTTCGAACCGGGCGAGGGTCACCGCATCATCAGTCAAAAACGGCAAAACCTGCCCGGCACCAGCCTTGTAGGCATGCGCAGCAATGCGGCGCACCAGCGGCAAGGTATCCACAGGCGCCGTGATAATCAAATCCTGCCCGCGTTTCAGATTGACACCAATCCGCACGGCAACTTCAGCGAGACGGTCAAGTTTTTCTGGATCAATATGGTCCGACATCGGGGCACCTCATTCATTGGATTGGCCCGAACCTATGGGTTACAGGGCCAAGGTCAACCAACGCCGTATTTCGGCCGATCCGAACTCAAAGCGGTTCGGGGACGGGCAGTCTTCAACAAAAAGGTTTACCGGCCGCCGAAGAGGCATCTACTATGAAGATACCCGACGGCATTCCGCCTCGTCCGGGATCGTGCAACTTGCCGGTATCAAGGCAAGGCGCAGACCCTCTCATATCTCCCCACAACTCTGAGGCCATGAAAAATGATTTCAGCCGAATACTGCCGCCTGTCTGCGCGCTACAACAGCTGGCAAAACAACGCGCTCATCACCGCAGCTGATGGATTGACCCATGCCGCCCGCTGGATAGATCGCGGTGCATTTTTCAGATCCATTGCAGCGACCCTGAACCACCTCTATTGGGCCGATGCCCTTATGCTTGAGCGCATCAAGGGCAATGAACGCCCACAGAACACGATCACACATTCGCTCAGCAGCCCATCCGACTGGGCCGAATTCAAAGAGTTGCGCGGCAGGCGAGATGCAGAAATCGAAAAATGGGCAACGCGCCTTACCAATACAGACCTGCATGGTCGCGCCGCTTGGTATCCGCTTGACGGTTCAGAACGGGTTCAAATGACCAAGGCGATCTGTGTCATACAGTTGTTCAATCACCAAACGCACCATCGGGGGCAGATACATGCCATGCTCGCTGCGGCGGGGGCCACCACCGACCCAACGGACATTCTGGCGATGCCGCAAGAAATAGACATCCGCGCGCGCTGACGAGCGTCCAAATGAAAAGGCCCACCCAAACCGGGTGAGCCCCAAATCACGCGGTGCAAACCGCTACTGAACGCGGGTCCAGGTGCCGCCGTCCCGGCAGATGCCAAACACACAACCGGACACGGCGAGGGAGTTCCCGCTCAGTTGCAGACGCGAATTGTAGGTCTTGTCACGATCCGGCGAATACACCTTGCCGCGGTACTCGCCACCACCACGGGCAACGGTCTCCGAGATAATCGTGCTCCCGGTCAGGTCTGATGAAACCTCGCTTCCGGAGGAATCAAACGACCGCACGAGGGTTCCGCACAACGTAGGCCCACAAGGGGCCACCTGAATATGTCCGAAATTGCCATTGTCATCGCGCGACGTCTGCCAGACGCCTTCCAGCGGATCAGCAAAGGCTGCCCCGGCGATGCTTATGGCCGCAATCGCTGTCATCAATATCTTCTTCATATGTCGTATCCCCATTGGTTTTGCAGTCAGCATGCGCGCTCAGCCTGCAACCGATCAAGTCTTACGTTAGGTCGCGGTGATGGCGTTGCATTCCCCCCGACCGCATGCATAAACACCCCAGACAGATGAAGAAGGCCTAAACATGATCCTTTATCCCGCCATTGACCTCAAAGACGGCAACGCGGTGCGGTTGGTGCATGGGGATATGGATCAGACGACCGTGTTCAACGATGATCCGGCGGCGCAGGCGCGGGACTTTGTCGATGCGGGCTGCGAGTGGTTGCATCTGGTGGACCTGAACGGCGCATTCGCCGGTGAGCCGGTGAATGCCGCCCCGGTCGAGGCCATCCTGGCCGCCTGTCCGGTCCCGGCCCAGCTTGGCGGCGGCATCCGCGACATGGCCACGATTGAACGCTGGCTGGACAAGGGCCTCGCCCGCGTGATCCTTGGCACCGTCGCCGTCGAAAACCCCGATCTGGTCCGGGAAGCGGCCAAGGCCTTTCCCGGACAGGTCGCCGTTGGGCTTGATGCGCGCAATGGCAAGGTCGCCACCCGCGGCTGGGCCGAGGAAACCGAAATCATGGTCACCGATCTGGCCAAATCGTTCGAGGACGCAGGGATCGCGGCCATCATCTATACCGACATTTTGCGTGACGGCGCCATGAAAGGCCCCAACATCAACGCCACAGCGGCCCTCGCCCGCGCCGTCACAATCCCGGTCATTGCCTCTGGCGGGGTATCGTCGCTGCACGATCTGACCGCGCTGAAAGATACCGGCGTCATATCCGGCGCGATTTCGGGCCGCGCGCTCTATGACGGGGCATTTGATCTGACCGAAGCCCTGAAGCTGCTGAAGGATTAGCCATGCCCGATGTCCGCGCCACCGATCTGCCCGAGGTCAGCGAACTGCACGCCAGGCGCGTACCGGGAGATTTTCTGGATTGCTACAGCGTCCCCTCTGATCTGAACCCACGACAAGCAGGCGAGGTCATCACCGATTTCCCCGGCTGGGCACAGTTTCTGCTGCTGATCCGGCGGATTGTGACAGCCCCTTTCGGGCTGGACAATGACGGGCCACAGGTGACCGACAAGATCGGTATCTTTCCTGTCGAAAGCGAAACGGAAACCGAGCTGATTGCCGGGTTCAACGACAAACATCTCGATTTCCGGGTCTCGGTCCTGCAGCATGACGGCCAGGTCAGCCTCGCCACATGGGTATCACCCCATAATATCGGCGGGCGGCTTTATCTCGCGGCCATCATGCCATTTCATATCGCCATCGCGCGCAACGCGCTCGCGCGGGTGGCGCGCGTCTAATTCGCGCTCATCGCCTTGTCGGTCAGCGCATTCAGCGCGCCATTCACCTTGGCCACGACTTCGGCATCCGGCGCGATATCCAGACCTGCAAACAAATCTTCTGCCGGGGTCCACGTCATCTGTGTATTGCCGTCAGCATCCTCATAGGCCAGCACCCGCAGCGGCAGGACCAGACCTGCACGCAGATCATCCTCCATCGCCAAGGTGCCCAGCGCTGGATTGCCAAAGATCAGCAGTGTCGCATCCGGGATCGACTTGCCGACGCTCTCGGCCCCGGCAGCATGATCGACACGGGCAAACACGGTGGCCCCTGCCCCGGTCACGGCCGCCTCCAATCCATCAATGGTTTCTGCCACCGACAAAGGTGAGGATTTGACCACATTTTCGGCCATGGCCGTGCTCGAAAGCCCGATCAGGGCGGTCGCAAGAAGGTTTTTCATAAAGTGCTCCCATTTCCAGTTCCAGACACCTATCACCACCCTCTTCCCATTTCGCCCCATTCCGCCTAGACCTCACAGCATGTTGAAAACACGGATCATCCCCTGTCTGGACGTGGCCGAAGGCCGGGTCGTGAAAGGCGTGAATTTCGTCGATCTGGTGGATGCGGGCGACCCCGTTGATGCAGCCATCGCCTACAACGCCGCAGGCGCGGATGAGCTGTGTTTCCTCGACATCATGGCAACCGAAGAAAACCGGGGCACCATGTTCGACCTTGCCACGCGCACGGCCGAACAGTGCTTTATGCCGCTCACAATTGGCGGCGGAGTGCGGACCCACTACGATGTGCGCGATCTGCTGTTGGCCGGAGCGGACAAGGTCAGTTTCAACTCAGCCGCTGTCGCTGATCCCAACGTGGTGACCGAGGCCGCTATGCGGTTCGGGTCGCAATGCATCGTCGTGGCCATCGATGCCAAAACGGTGGCTCCCGGCAAATGGGAGATCTTTACCCATGGCGGCAGACGCGAAACCGGCATAGACGCGGTGGAGTTCGCCAAAACCGTGGTAGAAAAAGGCGCCGGGGAAATCCTGCTCACCTCGATGGATCGGGACGGCACAAAATCCGGCTTCAACCTGCCACTGACCCGCGCCATTTCCGATGCCGTAGATGTACCTGTCATTGCCTCTGGCGGCGTTGGCACACTCGATCACCTCGTCGAAGGGGTGACCGAAGGCGGCGCATCTGCGGTCCTCGCCGCCTCAATCTTCCATTTTGGAACCTACACAATCGGCGAGGCCAAGGCCCATATGGCCGCCCACAACATCCCGGTGCGGCTATGACGCTCAACGACCTCGCCACCCTGATCGCATCCCGCAAAGGGGCCGATCCCGACAGCAGCTGGACCGCCAAGTTGCTGAGCCAAGGCCCCGAAAAATGCGCCGAAAAATTTGGGGAAGAGGCTATCGAGGCTATCATCGAAGCCGTCAAAGGCGACAAGGCCAAATTGGCATCAGAGGCCGCCGATGTGCTCTACCACCTTCTGGTCATGGTGACCGCACGTGATGTGACACTGAACGACGTCATGGCGGAACTGGAAAAACGTCAGGGCCAGTCTGGCATCGCGGAAAAAGCATCACGCTGAAACCGGACCCGTCGACTTCTTTCTTCCCAAAATACTCCGGGGTGAGGCCGCAGGCCGAGGGGCAGCGCCCCTCACAACTTCGACGAAATGATGCCGGTGTTGAACCCGCCCATGCGTAATTCACCAAACAGGCGCTGATACTCGATCTTGGGGCAGCGGTTCTGCACGACATCCACGCCACGGGCCCCGGCCATAGCCGCCGCATCCGCATTCTCCACCCCGATCTGCATCCAGACCATCTGCAAATTCGGCCATCGGGCCAATGCGGCTTCAACAATCGGTGGCACGGCTTCTGATCTCCGGAAAATATCAACCATGTCCACATCATCCGGCACATCGGCCACATCAGCATAAACCGTCTCACCCAGCAGGGTTTGCCCGGCCAGCCCCGGATTGACGGGAATAACGCGAAAGCCCTTGAGACCCAGATAGCGGGCAACGTAATAGCTGGGCCGCACCTGATTGGCTGACACACCAACCACCGCAATGGTCTTTGTGCGTCGCAGGATGGCGCGCAGGAAATTATCTGAATACGTCATAAGCCAAACGTTACCGTATCACCGGCCAATAAAAAAGCGCCCGGAAAAGACCGGGCGCAAGTTGTGGAACGAGGGACAGTGAGTTGAGATGCACGCGTTCCAACGCACATCTCCACACAATGAGATATGAACAGAAATCGCGGGAAAGAAGGGGCGTTCAGGCAAATGTGAACAGCCGTCAACTCAGCCATTCAAGACTGACGACCAGTTCTGATCGGCCATACGAATATGGGTCGCCGGATCGCTCAGCCACCGCTCTCGGGCCGCCATTGAGTGATTGAGGTAAAGGCGATCTTCGTGGATTGCCCACGCCTCTGGATCAGAAGGGGCCAGAACACCCTGAGTCAGGGCCATGGCGCAATAGCCGCCATATTGTGGGGCAAAGGCACGTGGGTTCCGCTCAAACGTATCGCGGCTCGCCGGGCTTTCAAAACACCACACAGCACCACGCCACATCACTGTCAGACCGGCATGACCGGCCACAACCTTACCCTTGCGGAAATATGCCACGGGGTCCGACCCGCCGAGCGCCAACCCATGTTGGGAAAAGACGACAGGCGTTTCGGCCAGCAGTTGAGGCGCAATAAACGGCGTAGCAAGCAATGAGCCTATGACGGCCCGGCGGGTAAGCATCTGACAGGTCCCGACAGTTGAGGGTTGCGTGGATCATACCGTCAAATGTAGGCGGAATGGTGTCCTGCAAAGCCTCCTCGCCAAGGCGTGACAAACAGTGAAATCATGTTTCAGTCGAAAATGTCTTCCAGTTCATCCCAGATTTCCTCAAAGACCTTGCGCAGCAAACCCTTGCTTTTCTTGCGCTTTCGATACTTCGCCGGGCGGGCATAATGGCCCCTTTCAGGGGCTGATCTATGGTCCGGGCGGGTGGGCGTCGCCGCAGGCGCGGTTACCCGATCCGGCTCGGATCGTAACATTTTCATCGCCCGCAGCGGGGCACCACAATTGCTGCACGCCAATTCATGACGAGATCGGCCGCGCAGCACCAGCGCCGCCCGCGTTCCGCAATAACAACATGTCGCAATCTTTGTGGCAGCCATAACCCTGTCTTTCGTCAGCCTCTGGCTGCATATAGGGCGACCGCGGCCGCATTTGAGACATTGAGCGACCCAAACGCCCCAACCGCGTCAATACGCACCAGCGCATCACAGGTCTCGCGGGTCCTTTCACGCAATCCCGGCCCTTCAGCCCCCAGCACAAGTGCGACGGCACGGTCGCGTCGGCCCTCCAAGGCGGTATCAATAGTCTGGTCGGCCTCACCATCCAGACCCAGTAAAAGATAGCCCATATCCTTTAACGCCGTCATCGTATCCGCCAGATTGCGCACCCGCAGATAAGGCTGACGCTCGAGCGCGCCACTCGCCGTCTTGGCGAGCGCGCCGGTCTCTGGCGCGGCATGGCGCTGCACAGCGATGACAGCGCGCGCGCCGAATACCTCGGCCGAACGCAAAATAGCCCCGACATTATGCGGATCCGTCACGCGATCCAGCAACACAAGGCGCGGCGGCATTGGTCCGTCGCCAAGGGCAATGTCCTCCAAAGACCCCCAATTCAAAGGCTTGACCTCCAGAGCCGCCCCCTGATGGACCGATTGCGGGTCCAGCGGCGCGGCAAACTTGCGCGGATCGGAAATCTCAGGCTCCAGACCGCTTTGGGCAACCACATCGCCCAGACGTTCCAGCGCATTGCGGGTCACCACCAGACGCAATTTCTCCCGCGCAGGGTTCTCAAGCGCATCACGGACCGCGTGCAGACCAAACAGCCACACCGTCTCATTGGCCGCGACACGCTTGGCCTGCTCCTTGGCAATGACCCATTTGGGTTTTTTCATCTTCATTCCTATCTGCACCGGTTTGCGTGGGGCGATATAGCACCGGCACCGGGCTGTGAAGAGGATGAGGCGAATCCAGCACTTTTGCTGTTGACGCACCATGGGGCCGCAGGTAATCAGCCCGTCAGTGGGCGACAGGCCGCAAGGTGTGGCAGGGGACTGTAACTCCCTCGCGGAGACGCACGCCTGGTTCGATTCCAGGGTCGCCCACCATTAATAGTACATGTCCGACGATCTTGGCATCGCGGATAAACATCGAAATCATGGCGGTTCAACCAATGCGCCCCAGATTTCCTTCTGATCAACTATATTCTCAGCCTTGTACTCACGACCCAGCTTTTCATGAACCATCCTTAGGACGCGCATGATCGGCTTCCAGGTTCAGTTCTTCGATCAAAGCCCATGATCACTGTATTGCACGGCACGGAATACTTGAGTTTCAAGCAATCCAGATTTACGCCGGTGCTATTCAGGATGCGACGGCGCCTTGCCTGATGGCGCCACATAGGGCCGTGTGACATCGCGCAGGATAGCCTCCAGCGCTTCCACCTCCAGCCCGATCACGCCGTCACCCGCGAGGGTCAGTTCGATCCGCCCAGCCCCGTCTTTACCGGGCTGGAACGCGATGGAGAGGAGCGAAAACACCATGTCGGGGTCGGATTTATCAACGCCCTGGCTTTGCACCTTCATCACATCCTCGAACGCCAGAACCGCCTGCACCCGTTCAAAGGTGCGGCGGCGCCCCGTCTGATTGGCGGCATCCTCCCACCGGAACCGGTTGAGCAGGATGGCAAAGCGGCGCGCCTTGCGATCCCAGCGCATTTCTGAGGCCGGAAAGACCGCATCCTGCACGAGAGCGGCCAGAACAGTCAGATCATCTGCGTCCAGCGCCTTGAGGCGCAGCGGCGCCTCGCGCCCGTCCTCGAACCTTGCATCTTCGGTCATGATCCCGCGATCCGTTCAATCTGTGCGCCGACAGCGCCCAGTTTTTCCTCAACATGTTCATAACCGCGATCAAGGTGATAGACACGGCTGACCACGGTTTCGCCTTCGGCCGCCAGACCGGCCAGGATCAGCGAGACAGACGCCCGCAGGTCGGTGGCCATCACGGGCGCCCCTTTCAGCCGGTCCACGCCGTGGACGGTTGCGGTGCCGCCATGCACCTCAATCTCGGCCCCCATGCGCACCAGTTCGGGGGCGTGCATGAAGCGGTTTTCAAATATCTTTTCTTCCAGAACAGACGTGCCTTCGGCGGTGCAAAGCATGGCCATCATTTGCGCCTGCAGGTCAGTGGGGAAGCCGGGGAAAACCTCGGTTGTCACATCTACCGCCCGGGCCCGCCCATTGCTGCGGCTGACCTTCAGCCCATCGGCGGTCTCTGCCACCTCAACCCCGGCGGCGTGCAGTTTTTCGACGAAGGACCCGACCAGGTCCAGCCGCCCGCCGATACATTCGACCTCGCCTCCGGCAAAGACAGGCGCCAGCATATAAGTGCCCAGTTCGATCCGGTCGGTGACAACAGGGTGCGTGGCGGCCCCTAGACGATCCACGCCTTGAATGGTGATGGTGCTTGTGCCCTCGCCGTCGATCTGCGCCCCCATGCGCCGCAGGCATTCGGCAAGGTCCACGATTTCGGGTTCGCGCGCCGCATTTTCGATTACCGTGGTCCCTTTGGCCAGGGTTGCGGCCATCAGCACGTTTTCGGTCGCCCCGACAGAGGCAAAGCGTAAGGGTACCTTGGCCCCTTTCAGCCCGCCCTTGGCAGTGGCGTGCAGATAGCCGTCTTTCAATTCGATCTCGGCCCCCATCGCCTCAAGCGCGGTGACGTGGATATCCATGGGCCGTGCCCCGATAGCGCAACCGCCGGGCAGTGAGACAACGGCCTGATGATGGCGCGCCAGAAGCGGTCCCAGCACAAGGTTCGATGCGCGCATCTTGCGCACGATATCGTAGTCGGCGGTGGTCGAGGTCATGGCATGTGACGACAGGACTTGCACCTTGCCGTCCTGCAACGCGGTCACTTCGACCCCCAGCGACTGCAACAGTTCCGTCATCGTCTTGATGTCGGACAGACGCGGCGCATTGGTCAGCGTCAGCGGTTCTTCGGAAAGCAGCGTTGCCGGCATCAGCGCCAGTGCTGCGTTCTTGGCCCCCGCAATCTGAATCTTACCCTTGAGCGGCGTGCCACCCTTGACCATGATTGAATCCATGCCTGCCTACTCTTTCTCTTTTTTATTGGCCTCGGCGGCCCGCGCGCGGGTCTGCGCCTTGCGTTTGGCCATATTGGCCTTGAGCGCCGCCTTCAACCGCTCCTCGCGGCTGGTGGCGGTCTTTGCTTTCTTGTTCTTGTCGTTCATGGCGTCCCTGTTAGCAACAAGGGCAAAAACCGTCCAGAGAGGGCTTGCACCAATTGGCGTTTGGGTCTAATTCCCCGCCTCACGGATGCTGTGGTAGCTCAGTGGCAGAGCACACCCTTGGTAAGGGTGAGGTCGAGAGTTCAATCCTCTCTCACAGCACCATCCCTTCCCCTTGAAATCAGATGGCGGATTTGTGTGTCAGGTCTTTGCGTCGCCGCATCTGTCCGGTCATCCATGTCCGGAAACGTTGTTCAACGAACGTGTAACTCAGCCACGATGCAGCGTATGTCAGCCCGCACATTGCCAGCACCAGCCACAGGTCATTGCTGCGCGAGATGTCCATATGTGCGCCGACCGCAACCAGCACGGGGACGTGGAACAGATACGTGCTGTATGACAGATCCCCCAGATGCACCACAAAGCGCCCCAGCCCACGTGACAGCAGGGCAAAGACATCCTCGGCCACGACGAAACCCAACACCAGAGCCACCGAGACAATCATGTCGTAGCCGTGAAACCGCAGTTTCATGGCGGCAAGGGCCGTGATCGCGCAGAGTGTGGCCAGCCCATAGCGCAAGACAAACCCTTTCTCGGGCAGGCGCAGGAATTGGACCCCGACCAAATAGATCAGCAGTCCAAAGGCGAATTCATAGAGCAGAAAACTGTTCGGGATGGCCCCCAGATGGAAGACCGCCCGGCTGAAAAGCGGCAAGGCAAAGACCAACACCACCGTGATCAGCACCGCCCGGCGGTTATTGATCAACAGCCCGATGGCCAGAAGCAGATAAAAGAACATCTCGAAATTCAAGGTCCAGCCGACAGTCAGGACAGGGAACACCCCCAGCCCGGACACATGCTGGTGGGGGATGAACAGGAAGGAATAGAGCAGATCACGCCAGCTTGTTCCCTGCAGAAACGCGATGCCGCCCCAGTTGTACTGCGACAACACGATCAACAGGACAATAGTCGCCAGCCAATAGGCCGGCACGATCCGGGTGATCCGATCGAGGACAAAGCGTGCGGCCGTGTTTTGGCGCCGCGTCATGGAAAACGCCATGATAAACCCGCTGAGCACAAAAAAGATGTCCACGCCGAGGCTGCCGTAATAGGCGAAGACCTTTTCTGCGGCATTTTCGGGTTGGAAGTCGCGAAAGACCTGAACGTAGTGGTGGAACACCAGCATCCATGCAGCAAGGGCACGCAAATACTGAAGCGAATAAAATCGGTTGGTCATATCAAAATGCTTAATAAAAATCTAACATTAGCATTTTTTTTACTGAAATGCCACTCTGCACGATCCGAGAACGCGATCGCCCTGCTGTCTGGCCGTATCACGACTTACCCGGCCTTGGTTGACGACGCTGAAACCGGTCGCCACAGTGCCGGAAACAACATCTCAGTGGGGAGAGATCATCATGCGATCCAGAAACTTGATGTGGTCGGCTGCTTTGGCCGCCGTAGTGGCGACTGCAGGCAGCGCTGCCATGGCCGAAACCTTTCGATGGGCGGCGACGACGGACCCGCAAACGATGGACCCGCACGCGGTGAATGCCGCCCCCGTTCTGTCGTTTCTCAACAATGTCTATGAGGGGCTCGTCCGCCGTGGTCGCGATATGTCGATTGAACCTTCGCTGGCGACCTCGTGGACCCCGCTGGAGGGGGAGAATGGCTGGCGTTTCACATTGCGCGAGGGTGTGACGTTTCATGATGGTGCGGCGTTTACCGCCGAGGACGTGCTGTTTTCCTATCAGCGCGCGTCAGACGAGGCGTCAGACGTCCGGTCGTGGTTTGCTCCGGTCGCCGATGTGCGGGTTGTTGATGAATTCACCATTGAATTCGTCACAAATGCCCCGAACCCACTGTTTCCTGACAGTATCGCGAACTTCATGATCCTTGATAGTGGCTGGGCGGAAGCCAATGATGCCGCCCTGCCCGCCCGCGACGCAGAGAATTATGCGACCCGCAACACCAACGGCACCGGCCCATTCACGGTGGCCAGCCGTGACCCTGGGGTTGAGACCCGGTTGGTGCCGCATGACGGCTGGTGGGATACGGATCGGGGCAATGTGACAGAGGCGGTGCTGACACCGATCGGCAATGCCGCAACCGGGCTGGCCGCGCTTTTGTCGGGTGAGATTGATTTTATCGAGCCTGTTCCGTTGCAGGATGTGGCCCAAGTGGAAGGCCGGGACGGTTTCAAGGTCATCGAGGGCGAGGAAACCCGCGTGATCATGTTCGGCTTTGGTCATGAACATGACACGCTGCTTTATTCGTCCGATGTCACCGACGCCAACCCGTTCACCGACCCGCGTGTGCGCCTTGCCGCTGCCCATGCTATCAATATCGATGCCATCGACCGCGTCGTGATGCGTGGCAAAATCGATGCGGCGTCGCAATTGGTGCCCGCCGGTATTTCGGGCTATTCGGAGACGAATGCCGATCGTCCCGCCTATGACCCCGATCGGGCGCGCGAATTGCTGGCCGAGGCGGGTTATCCTGACGGGTTTTCCTTTGGCCTGAAATGCACCAATGACCGCTATATCAATGATGAAGCCCTGTGTCGGGCTGCTGCATCGATGTTTGCCGCTGTGGGGATGAATGCAGAACTGACGACGGTACCCGTTCGGAACTATTGGGAGCAGCTGCGCGCGGATGATTTCGATATGTATCTGCTGGGCTGGTCGCCGGGCACGTTTGATGCCGAACATCCAATCCGGTTTTTGCTGCATTCACAGGATGATGAAAAGAAGCTGGGGTCGTGGAACTTTGGCAATTACTCCAACGCCCGCGTGGACGAGTTGCTGCCGCAGATCCAGCAGGAGCTGGTCCCCGCAACCCGTCAGAGTCTTATCGATGAGATTGTAGCGATCACGCAGGAAGAAGTCGCCTATATCCCGCTTTATGTGCAGCCGCTGATCTGGGCGATGCAGGACAATATCGACGTGACCCAACGCGCCGACAACTTCTTCATGCTCCGCTGGGTGAGTGTGAACTAAAGCCGCCGGGCGATGGTCTATTTCATCCTCAAGCGGCTCTTGCAGTCCGTCTTTGTGATGCTGGCCGTCGCCCTTTTGGCGTTTTCGCTGTTTCGCTTTGTCGGTGATCCGGTCAGTCAGATGACCGGGGTTGAGACCAGCGTCGAAGATCGCGAACGCCTGCGCGAGGAACTGGGGTTAAACGATCCGTTCATCGCGCAGTTTGCCCGGTTTACGGGTGATATGCTGCAAGGGGATTTCGGGTTTTCCTATCGCACCCGGCAGCCTGTCGCAGAAATGATCACAGACCGGATTCCCGCCACGCTGGAACTGGGCACGGTTGCGTTGATCATATCGCTGATCGTGGGCATTCCCGCGGGGGTCTACACCGCGTTGCGCCCGCGCGGGATCATCACGCAGACGATCCTGATGACCACGCTGGTTGGCGTGTCGATCCCGACATTCGTGATCGGGATCATGCTGATTTTCCTCTTCGGCGTGCAGCTGGGTTGGCTGCCGACCTTTGGCCGTGGTGGCACAGTCGAAATCGGCGGCTGGACATCATCGCTGTTTACAGTCGATGGCTGGCGCGCCCTGATCCTGCCTGCTCTGACGCTGGGGGTGTATCAGTTGACCCTGACCATGCGCCTTGTCCGGGCGGAGATGATGGAGGTGCTGCGTTCGGATTACATCCGCTTTGCCACGGCCCGTGGCATCCCCTATCGCCGCCTTCATTTCCGCCATGCGCTGGCCAATACGATGATCCCGGTGATCACGATTATCGGGCTGCAGTTCGGCGGAGTCATTGCCTTTTCCATCGTCACCGAAAGCGTCTTTCAATGGCCCGGCATGGGGCTGTTGTTTCTTGAAAGCATCCGCTTTGTCGATATCCCCGTCATGGGTGTTTATCTGGTGGTGATCGCGTTCTTTTTCGTGCTCGTGAACCTGCTGGTCGATATGCTCTATATCGCAATCGACCCGCGCCTGCGCGTGAAGGAGGCCGCGTGATGTTGGCCCGGTTCTGGGACAGCGATGCGGTCTGGGCGTTTCGCCATTCGCCAGCGGCGATTGTTGCATTCATTGTCGCCGTCCTGATCCTGGGCGGCGCCCTGTTTGCCCCCTGGCTTGCGCAATCGAACCCCTATGATCTGACGACTTTTTCACTGATCGACGGGTTGTTGCCACCAGTGTGGGAGGAAGGCTCTGACCCCCGTTTCCTGCTGGGCACCGATGATCAGGGGCGCGATATGGTGTCGGCGATCCTTTATGGCGCGCGTCTGTCTTTGTTGATCGGGCTGATGGCGATGCTGATTGCGACGGTGCTGGGTGTCGGGCTGGGGCTGGCCGCCGGATATTATGGCGGCCGGTTTGATGCCATCGTCATGCGCATCGCCGATGTGCAGCTTGCCCTGCCCGCCATTCTGACCGCGCTGCTGATTGACGGGATTGCGCGCGGGCTGTTGCCGCCGTCATCCCATGAAAACCTGCGGATTGTTGTGCTGACCCTCGCCATCGCCCTGTCGCTTTGGGTGAATTTCGCGCGCACCGCCCGCGCGTCCACATTTGTCGAACGCAACAAGGAATATGTGCAGGCCGCGATGATCATGGGCCAGCACCCGCTGCGGGTGATGTTCTGGCACATCCTGCCCAATATCCTCGGCCCGCTGCTGGTGATTATGACCGTCGATCTTGCCTCAGCTATCCTGCTGGAGGCGACACTGTCATTCCTTGGCATTGGCCTGCCCGCCGACAGCCCATCACTTGGCACGCTGATCCGGATCGGGATGCAGTTTTTGCTGTCAGGTGAATGGTGGATCCTGTGGGTGCCAACCCTGTTTCTGGTGGCCCTTGTGGTGTCGATCAACATCCTGGGTGATTTCCTGCGCGATGTTTTTAACCCGAGGTTGCGCTGATGCTGGATGTGCAGGGTCTGACCGTCAAATTCCCATCCCGCCACGGCGATTTCACGGCGATTGAGGATGTATCGATCCGCGTCGCCCCCGGTGAAATTCACGGGTTGGTGGGTGAAAGCGGTGCGGGCAAATCGACCATCGGCGCGGCCATTATCGGCCTTTTGCAGCCACCGGGCTACGTGGCCGCCGGGACCATGACCCTTGGCGACACCGATCTGCGCAAACTGTCCCCTGATCAGGCGCATGAAATGCGAGGCGACCGGATTTCGATGATCTTCCAGGATCCCCAAACCAGCCTGAACCCCCTGATGACCATCGAGGATCAGCTGATCGAGACCATTCAGGCGCATTCCGATGTCAGCACCTCCACTGCGCGCAAACGGGCGATTGACCTACTTGAGGAAATCGGGATCAAGGATGCCGCCAGCCGCATCGGCGCCTATCCGCATCAGTTTTCCGGCGGCATGCGCCAGCGGGTCGTGATCGCGCTGGCCCTGTGTACGGATCCCGAACTGATCATTGCCGATGAACCCACGACTGCACTGGATGTGGCGGTGCAAAGCCAGGTCCTCGACCTGATCCGCAGGCTGGCCGATACGCGCGGGATCGGCTTCATCCTGATCACACATGATATCGGCGTGATTGCCCAGATCACTGATAATGTGACCGTGTTGCGCGGCGGGCGGGTGATGGAAACCGGACCGACAGCGCAGGTTCTGGGTGCGCCCGACCATCCCTATACCCGCGCACTGATGGCGGCGGTGCCCCGGCTGGATCGCAAGCTGGACCGTTTTCTGGTGCCTGCGGATGACGCGCCTGTGGTCCCTGACGCGCGCGGTGTCGATGCCGAGGCATGGTTGCTGGACGGCGTGCAGGAGGGCGGCTTGGGCCTGCAGGTGCGTGACCTGACCGTGCGGTTCGCGGGCACCCGCACATCGCTGTTCCGCAAGCCCGAACCTTATGTCGCGCTGGATGATGTGTCGCTACATGTCAGACCCGGCAGCGTGATGGGGCTGGTCGGCGAAAGCGGATCGGGTAAGTCGACGCTGGCCAAGGCGATATCAGGGCTGATCAGCCCCGCATCCGGCACCATGCAACTAGGCGATACCGACCTGCCCTATGGCAAGGCGCGAGGGCGCGCGCACCCGTCGCGGCGACTGATCCAGATGGTGTTTCAGGACCCCTATTCCAGCCTGAACGCGCGCCACAGGATCGGCGATATCCTGGCTGAACCCCTCGCGCTTTATGGGTTGGAGCCGGACAGGGCCAAACGCCGCGCGCTGGCAATCGGCATGCTGGAACTGGTTGAAATGGACCCCGGCGTGATCGACCGCTATCCGCACCAGTTCTCGGGCGGACAACGGCAGCGGATCGCGGTGGCACGGGCGTTGCTCGCCCGGCCCCGGTTCCTCATCTGTGATGAACCGACATCAGCGCTTGATGTGTCGATCCAAGCGCAGGTTCTGAACCTGCTCAAGGACCTGCAGGCCAAATTCAACCTCACCATTCTTTTCATCAGCCATAATCTGGCAGTGGTCCGCCAGATGGCTGATGACGTCGCGGTGCTGCAATCAGGGGTGCTGGTCGAAACGAAGACGTCAGAGCCGTTTTTCCAGGCCCCGGACGCGGAATATTCACAGACGCTTTTGTCGCTGACCCCGGCGATGCCCTACTAGCTGGTCGGTACAGCACGCGTTTACGTCAATTTAATTGGTCACCCTCCATAAGACACATCCAGGCGGCACGCTTTGGAGCCCGACAAAATGGATGGATTGCCAGAAACATGACAACGGACAGTGCGACCTTTGATCTTCCTCCGGTGATGACGCTTGAGGATTGCCAGGACCTTCATGCCTTTTTGCAACAATCGCGGGGCATACCAATCGCATTGAATTGTGCAGCCGTGACGCGCGTTACCGGACCGGCAGCGCAGATGATGCAGTTTGCGGCGCAGGTTTGGGAACGCGAAGATGTCGGGTTCACACTGGCCGATCCCAGCGAAGGATGTGTGCAGACCCTTGAAACACTCGGCATGGCTTCGTTGCTTGATCAAGAAGGGGTGAACGCATGACCACACATATTCTGGCCATTGACGATTCGCGCACCATTCGCAGCCTGCTGACCATGACGCTGGAAGATGCCGGTTTTTCGGTCACGACCGCTGTCGATGGCGTGGATGGGATCAATAAATTCAAGGAAACTGACGCAGATCTGGTGATTACTGATGTCAACATGCCGAACAAGGATGGGTTCGGCGTGATCGAAGATATCAGGGGCGGCGACAAGAACCGCGGCGTTCCGGTTCTGGTGCTGACCACCGAAAGCGGTGCCGCGCTCAAAGAGCGTGCGCGGAAGGCGGGTGCGACGGGCTGGATTGTCAAACCTTTTGACGACGATTCGCTGGTGTCGGTCATCCGCCGCCTGACAGGAGCCTGATATGGCACAGGAATCATCCATCCTAGATACCTTCTTTGAGGAATGCGAGGACCTGATCGTCGCGTTGACCGAAGGTCTTGAGGAAATGCGCGACGGGAACGCGGACGATGAAACCGTGAACGCGGTGTTCCGTGCCGTGCATTCGATCAAGGGGGCCGCCGGTGCGTTTGCTTTGGACGAACTTGTGGGCTTTGCCCACAAGTTCGAGACCGTGCTGGACGAGCTGCGTTCGCATAAGCTGACCGCCGATGACGGGCTTTTGCGCACCTTGCAGCGCGCCGGCGACATATTGGCCGATCTGGTGGATGACGCCCGCGATCAACGGCCAGCCAATCGCGATGTGGTTGATCCTGTTCTTGCTGAACTTCAGGGGTTTCTGGGACCCGAGGAGGAAGCTACCGCCGAAGAATTCGTTTTCGAGGCCCTGTCCCTTGGATTTGACGATGATGATGAAGAAGGCGGCTATACCGTGTGCTTTACACCTGGCGCCGAATTCTACGCCACAGGTAACGACCCAGCACTGATCATAAGCGCGTTGAAAGAGCTTGGGACAGCAAATGTGACCGTCGATACAACCGGTCTGCCCAAGGAGTTTGCCGATTTCCAGTGGGACAAGGGGTATCTGACCTGGACCGTCGAAATCACCGGGCTGACGACGGATTTGCCCATTCACGAGGTGTTTCAATTCGTCGACGACATTTGTGCGTTGTCGATCACACCGCTTGATGCGGGACCTCCAGCGATCGACCTGCCCGATATCGCGGAACCGGATCCGGCCCCGCCTGCAGAGCCGGAACCAATCGCCTCGGTCGCGCCACCGCCCGAGGCGATCGAAACCACCCCTGCACCGGCGCCGAAAAAGGAAGAGACGGAACGCCCAGCAAAGAAGGCTGCAAGCACGTTGCGTGTTGATCCCGAACGTGTCGATCGGCTGATCAACGCTGTGGGTGAGTTGATCATCAATCAATCTGTTATTTCACAGCGCTTACAAGAGGCCGCGCTTCCCAACTCATCCGAGATCTTTGCCGATCTCGACGATTACAAGCTGCTGGCGCGAGAAATTCAGGAAGGCGTGATGGCTATTCGCGCCCAACCCGTCAAACCACTGTTTCAGCGGATGATGCGGATCGCCCGCGAAGCGTCAGATGCCACCGGCAAGGATGTTGAGGTCTTGACCGAAGGCGAGGCGACAGAAGTAGACAAGACCGTTGTCGAACGGCTTGCCGATCCCCTGACCCACATGATCCGCAACGCCATTGACCACGGCATTGAAACGCCTGAACAGCGGGTCGCCGCCGGCAAATCCAGGCAAGGTACGTTGCGTTTGTCTGCCAGCCAAAGGGCGGGCAGCATTGTGATCGAAATTGCTGATGACGGGGCCGGTCTGAACCGGCCGCGCATTCGCGATATTGCCATCGAAAAAGGGCTGATCGCATCTGATGCCGTGCTGACAGATCAGGAGATCGACCACCTGCTATTCGCCCCAGGATTTTCGACTGCCGCCGAGGTGACAAATCTGTCCGGCCGTGGCGTGGGCATGGATGTCGTCAAAACAGCCATCACCGCTCTTGGCGGGCGCATCGCGATCAGTACGGTTCCGGGTGAAGGCACCACATTCTCGATCACGCTGCCTCTGACCCTTGCTGTGATGGACGGAATGATTATCACCGTGGGCGGCCAAACCATGGTTGTGCCCATATCAAGCATCCTTGAAACAGTCCGCCCGTCCCCGGGCGATCTGTCCAAACTCGGATTGAAGAGCGAACTGCTCAGAATACGCGGCGAATACGTGCCCATCATCGATCTTGCCGAACAACTCGGTCAGCCACCGAGTGATAAGACCATGGCCGAACGTGTCCTGCTGTTAATCCAGACCGAAGCGATTGCTCAATGCGCCATCGCTGTCGATGACATTTTTGACCAGCGCCAGGTCGTCGTGAAAAGCATGCACAACAACTACGGTGACATTGACGGCGTCTCGGGGGCGACAATCCTGGGGGACGGCAAGATCGCTTTGATCATTGATCCCGATGCCATTGCATCAGGCCCCGCGGTCGCACCGCAACTTACCCAATTGCCAGAGGGAGATCTGTCGCATGCCAGAGCAAGCTGACACAACGCAAAACAAGAAGTTGGAATTCGTCACTCTTGTCGCAGGAGGGCAAAACTTTTGCATTGAGATCACCCAGATTCGCGAAATCCGCCGATGGACGCCAGTAACGATCCTGCCGCATTCGCCAGATCACGTGCTTGGCGTGATCAATCTGCGCGGCGCGGTCATTCCCATCATCGACCTTGCCGCGAAACTCGGTTTCGAAAAGATCACACCGACAGAACGACATGTGATCATCATTACCGCGATTGACGAAACGATTATCGGGCTGCTTGTTGAATCTGTTTCCGAAATCCTTGGGGTGAACTCTGACATGGTGCGTGAAACCCCACGCGGGCCAGAAGACGCAACGACCCGGGCGATTTTGGGCGTCATTGCCGTCGACGACGAAATGACGAAGGTCATCAACCTGTCAACACTGATGCCAAAACAGGATCCGGTCGCCGCATGAATGTTGTCACAAATGATCTCGCCGACAGCCAATCGGAGCGGGAATACGCATTTACCGACGGCGATTTCCGGATGATTGCAGAACTGGCAAATGCGAAATTCGGGCTTTTCCTACAGGAGTCCAAAAAATCACTTGTCTATTCGCGCCTGGCCCGCCGGTTGCGCGCTCTGAATTTAGGCAGTTTTCACGACTATTGCGCATTGTTGGCGACCGAAAAAGGTGAGGCAGAACAACCCAATTTTCTATCCGCTCTCACCACCAATGTGACGCATTTCTTCCGCGAACAGCATCACTTCGATCAGCTTCGAAAGGACATCCTGCCAGAGCTGATGCCGAAGGTACGGGCCGGAGGCAATCTGCGGATCTGGTCATCCGCCTGTTCCAGCGGCCAGGAAGCCTATTGTCTGGCGGCCACGGTGTTGGATGTCTGCCCGGACGCCACCCGTCTCGACATCAAGATCCTTGCAACGGATGTGGATTCGGTTGTCATCGAAAAGGCGCGCAAGGGGCGCTACCCCATCGACCAGCTGGACGCGGTTGTGCCCCAATATCGCAGCAAGATGGTGGATGATGGAACCGCCAATGATGGGCAATTCGGGATGAGCCCCAAATTGAGAGAGCTGATCTCTTTCGCGCAACTGAACCTGATGGATGCCTGGCCAATGCGTCGGCCTTTTGATGTGATCATGTGCCGAAATGCAGCGATCTATTTTGACAAGGCGACCCAGGCGCGACTTTGGTCGAGATTTGAACAGGCGCTCAAACCCGGAGGCTACCTGATGATCGGCCATTCCGAGCGTCTGTCCGGCGCCGCCGCCGCGCATTTTCGCAGTATTGGCATCACTGCCTACCAGAAGACCAAAACAGACTAGCGCAGCCGACCGCTTCGCCAAAAAGGAAACCTGAAAGATGAGTTTAAAAGATTCTTTGCGCGTCATGGTCGTCGATGACATGGGCGTCAGCCGCGGCCTCCTGATACAGGCCATCGAGGAGATGGGCATCTGGAAAAACCAGGCGGAGAATGACGGCCGCGCGGCGCTTGCGAAACTTGTGGCAGACCCGGTCCATTTGGTGCTGTCAGACTACAACATGCCGGGGATGGACGGCCTTGAGTTGCTCAAGGCACTGCGTCAAAACAAATCCACCGCGCGGATCGGGTTCATTCTCGTCACAGGTAATCCAACACCCGATCTGGTGTCGAAAGGAAAGGCGCTCGGTCTGAACAACATTATCAAGAAACCATTTTCCACAGCCAGCATGAAACAGTGTATCGAAAGCGTCGTGGGCCGCCTATGACGGCTTTGCCTCACAGTTTTCCCGCGACGCAAGGTGATGGTTTGCTTACAGATATCGCACAGGTCTGTCGCGAAATCGGCGCGATGATTGCGCAAATTGAAACCTCGCTGATCGATGCCGCACAGGACACTGGCACCGTCGTTCTACCGCGTCAGTCCATGCAGCAGATTGATCTGGTGATGCAATCTGTCGAAGAAGTGGCGCTGCTGATGGAACGGTCAAACCAAATGATGCCGACCTGCGCGCGCGCCGATATCGAAAAGATTATTGGCCCGACCAGACTGGAATGGATCAGAAATCGTTTGTCAACGGCGCTTCCCGATAACGGCCGTGCAACCCGCACGGGTGAGGTTTCCTTGTTCTGAGACGTCAGCCAACGCATGGATCATCCCGTCTTTCCACCGATTAACCAGTTGGTATGACCTGACGAGCTACACTTTTACAAACGTCGGAAAGCAAGGGGCAAACCGTTATGGGCACCGGAAATCCGACAAGACAAAAGACGCTGCGGTTGACCCGACAAACAAAAAGGACCTGACTGACATCATGCGGATCCTGCTCGCGCATCAATCTGCCCTTGCACTGGGCCGACTTCGCAAACGGCTGGACCACCAGCCTGGTATTGAGGTGCAGCACAGCGTTTCGGACCTGTCACAGACCTATGATTTTGCCGAACACCGGCAACCCGATTGCGTTGTCATCTCAGCCGCGCTCGCCAATTGTCCGGAATTCGAGGTACTGGATGCGATGTTTCGCATGATGGGAATTGGATGCGTCGTTCTGCAGAGCGATGGACCGAGGCCCGAACACTGCCTATCCACAAAAGTAGCGCGTCATGTGATCTTTCTACAGGAAACGGCGCCAGACGACGCATTGATCACAGCACTGCAGCAATCCCGAACCACAAGGACACAAGTACCGGCCAGTGCGGCCATCGGCACGGTCAAGCAGATTTTTGACAATCGCCGCCTGATCCTAATCGGGTCATCGACCGGCGGCGTGGATGCATTGTTGAACGTTATAAAACACTTTCCGGCGGACTGTCCCCCGACGCTGATCGTGCAGCATACCGGTGGACGATTTGTGCAAAGCCTGATCAAACTGCTGGATGGCGGCACCGCGGCGCATGTACAGGGTGCCCGCCATGGCATGGCAGCCACAGCCGGCAATATCTATCTGGCACCCGACGATACGGTTCACCTGAAACTTGCCCCCGGCAGGACGCCCATAATCGCGCTGTCCGGTGAAGATCTGGTGTCGGGGCACCGGCCATCGGTTGACGCGCTTTTTCAATCGGCAGTGCATCACGCCCATTCGGTGACGGCGGCGATCCTGACGGGTATGGGTCGTGACGGGGCCGCAGGGATCAAGGCGCTGCGCCAAGCCGGGGCGCGCACAGTGGGCCAGGATCAGGCAACATCGGTTGTCTATGGCATGCCGCGTGTCGCACAGGAACTGGGCGGTATCGACCGCCAATTGCCGATCCATGACATCGGGCCTGCCCTCTTGCGTGCATCCGAGGCGAGGGCACCAGCATGAACTTGAACGTCGCGGGAACCCGGCAAAAGAAAACCATTACTGTCGTGCAAGGCGACTATGCGGTCTCGGATGATCCGGAGGCTGTGATGTCGACGGTTCTTGGGTCGTGCGTGGCGGTGTGTCTTTTCGATCCGGTGGCGCGTGTCGGTGGTATGAACCATTTTTTGCTGGCCAGCCAGGGTGATGCCAAGAGCAATGATCTGAAATACGGGGTCAATGCGATGGAATTGCTGATCAACCGGGTCCTTCGAAAAGGGGGGGTGCGGGAAAACTTGCGGGCAAAGCTGTTCGGGGGCGCGCGCATGACAGACCATTCGCGCGATATCGGGCGTTCAAACGCGGATTTTGCGCTCGAATTCCTGGAGCGTGAGGGCATTCCTTGCGTGTCGCAAAGCCTGGGCGGTGATAAGGCGCGCCGGGTGCAGTTTACCCCCACCACCGGGGCCGCCAGACAGCTCCAGATCGCCGGGCAGCCTCCGGTTGCCGAAACGCCGCGCGCGCTGCAGCCCGCAGCCGCCGATATCACCCTGTTCTGACGATAGATGCAACCGTTCTATAGGTGCCCCTCATTCGGACGCACAGCGGCCTTGTCCCGACGCGCTTTGGAACACTAGCGGCCGACAAGGTGAAATCCAAAGAACTGAAACCAGTTTTTGGCTTTCAGGGCCAGTGCAAACCATTGGTGATGCAACGGCAAAATCTGCTTTGCAGATTTTGCGGACGCGTTTTGTCCACCAATTGCGCGCACCCGGTCCGGCAGCCCGCGTTCAGCTGCCGAACCGGCAGACCGAAACCGCTGTGGGCGGTGTGGCCATGTCTTCGCAGGCGGCATCAAGGTCGTCTCCATAACATCCGGGTTCATCAGGCAGCATCAGGCCTCACCCGCATCGCAAAAAACGATCGGGCCGTACTACCCCATCGCCTGCAGACGTTTGAGCAACGATGATGTATCCCAGCGACCACCGCCCAGTTTCTGCACATCCTTGTAGAACTGGTCAACAAGGGCGGTCACTGGCAGGCTGGCCCCGTTTTCATCCGCGGCATCAAGGCAAATGCCCAAGTCCTTACGCATCCAATCCACGGCGAAACCATGGTCAAAGTGGTCATCCAGCATGGTTTCGTATCGGTTGGACATTTGCCAGCTTCCGGCAGCGCCCTGGCTGATCACCTCGATCACGGCGCGCCCATCCAGCCCGGCCTTCTGGGCGAAATGCAGTGCCTCTGACAGTCCTTGCACAAGGCCTGCAATGGCTATCTGGTTGCACATCTTGGTCATCTGGCCAGCACCACTGTCGCCGATCCGGCGGCAGATACGGGCATAGGCGGCGATCACCGCCTCGGCCTTGTCATAGCTGTCCTGCGCGCCGCCACACATAACCGACAAGGCCCCGTTTTCGGCCCCGGCCTGCCCGCCGGATACCGGCGCATCGACAAATGCGATGCCCTTATCGGCGGCGGCAGCATGCAATTCGCGCGTGACCGCAGCAGACACCGTGGTGTGATCCACAAAAATGCTGCCTGACGCCATGCTGGCAAAGGCCCCGTCATCGCCCAGACAGACCGACCGCAGATCATCGTCATTGCCAACGCAGGCCATCACCATATCCGATCCGGACGCGGCCAGGGCGGGGGTGCCCGCCATCTGGCCCTTGTGTTGGGCGACCCATGCCTCGGCCTTGGCCGCCGTCCGGTTATAGACCGTCACATCATGGCCAGCGGCCTGCAAATGACCAGCCATAGGATAGCCCATGACCCCCAAACCCAAGAAAGCCAGTTTCGCCATGATCCGCGTCCTTTGTGGTTTGCCGCCCGCCTACTCTGCCGGATCCCACGGGATTGTATAGGCCCCGAGTGCCTTTTTGATGTCATCATCTGTGGCACCACCGGTCTTGGCGATTTTGGCGACAAGGCCGCGTTTCTTATCTTCGGTCACGGAATGCACCTCGGCCTCCGTGTCGGCGAGGGCCGCGTTGTAGATCCGGGTGATGGCCCGCTTGCGCAGATCCGGTTTGAAAATCTTGCCGACTGCTGTCTTGGGCAATTCATCCAGCACCTCGAGGTATTTCGGATGTGCGGCGCGTTCGTGAATATGATCCTTGGCGTATTCACGCAGCTCCTCGGGGTCGATGCTCGCCCCGTCCACAAGCTCGACATAGGCGCAAGGCACCTCGCCTGCATGGGCATCGGGTTGACCGATTGCTCCGGCGAAGGCGACGGCCTCGTGCCCGGCCAGCGCCTCTTCAATCTCGGCCGGATCAATGTTGTGACCGCCGCGAATGATCAGGTCCTTGGCGCGGCCCGTGATCCACAGATATCCATCAGGGTCCTTGCGCCCAAGATCACCGGTCCGTAGGTATTGCGCGTCAGAGATCGTACCGGAGTAGAACAGATTTTCGTTCTTGTCCGGCTCCGTATAGGTCTTGCCGCCGTAGACGCCAGGATTGGACACACAGATTTCGCCAATCTCATCAACGCCCATTTCCTCGCCCGTGGCGACAGACATGATGCGGATGTCGGTATAGGGGAACGGCAGGCCGATGGAGCCCACGCGCTTTTCCCCATCGGGCGGGTTGATCGACACCAGACAGGTCGCCTCGGTCAGGCCATACCCTTCGCAGATGGTCACACCTGCCGCAGCCTCGAACCGCTTGTAAAGCTCAAGCGGCAGCGGAGCGGACCCGCAAAAGGCCAGCCGGAGCGTCGAGATATCCGCATCCACCTTGCGCTGCATGAGCGCTGACATGGCTGTCGGCACTGTGATCATGAATGTCACTTTGTGCTTTTCGATCAGCTTCCAGAAATTGTCGAATACGCCGTCCCCGCGATAACCCTGCGGGGTCGGGAAAACGATTTCAGCACCAGAGCCCAGCGACGCGCCAAGGCTGACGACGGTGGCGAAGACGTGGAACAAGGGCAGCGGGCACATCTGTACATCCGTCTCGGTAAACAATAGGCGGCTGCCCAGCCAGGCGTTATAGACAATGCCGGAATAGCGGTGCTGCACCACTTTGGGCATGCCTGTCGTCCCACCGGTGTGGAAATAGGCCGCCACGCGATCATGTGCGCTGTCGGCGAATGCCAGTTCCTTGGGTTGCTTGTTCAGTTCCGCGTTGAAATCAAGCACGCGGGCGTCGTGGTCGGTGGGGTTCTTGGGCCGGATCAGGGGCACGATCAGGCGCTTCAACCCGGTCAGATAGCGCAGCAGATCCACCTCGAGGATCGTTTTGACATTGGGGGCAAAGCGCACGGCCTCTGCCGCTTTCTGGGCAACATCGGTTTTCGGGAAAGCCTTGAGCGTGACCAGCACCTTGGCATTGGTTTCACGCAGAATGGCCGAGATTTGTTCGGCTTCCAGCAGCGGGTTGATCGGGTTGACGATCCCCGCAACCTGCCCGCCCAGATAGGTCAGAACGGTTTCGGTGGCGTTGGGCAGCAGGAACGCCACCACATCGTTTTCACCTACCCCAAGGGATCGAAACAGGTTGGCCGCCTGCCCTGTCTTGTCGCGCAGGTCATTCCAGCTGAGCGTTTCGCATTTCGAATTGGGGTCGGATAGCAACCGGTACGATACCGCATTGCGGGGTCCGTGCTTTTCCGCTGTCTGGCTCAGCAACGCATAGGTTGTAATTGGCAGATCGCGCGCATCCCACGGCATTTCGTTTTCGATCGCATTGCGATCATCCATATTCGCATAGACCATACCGGCCTCCTCCCCTGTTGTGCCCACCACCTTATTGTTCGGTGGTTCTCCCGTCGATATAGGGTGGGCAAACTGCGGGGAAATCGCAAGTATAACGCTACGAAAATCTTGATTATTCTGCGGCGACGCCTGCGGTGAACTGCAACCGGGCCAGCCGGGCATAAAGACCGTCCTGCGCGACAAGGCTGTCATGGGTGCCCTGGGCCACGATTTTACCCCCGTCAAAGACGACGATCCGGTCGGCCTTTTTCACCGTAGCCAGCCGGTGGGCGACGATCAGGGTTGTCCGGTTGCGCGCCAAGGCTTCAACCGCCTGTTGCACCGCACTTTCGCTTTCGGCGTCCAGCGCGCTGGTTGCTTCGTCCAGCAACAGGATCGGCGCATCGCGCAGGATGGCGCGGGCAATGGCGATCCGTTGTTTCTGGCCGCCGGACAGCATGACACCCCGTTCGCCGACATAGCTGTCATAACCATCTGGCAAGGCCATCAGAAAGTCATGGGCGGCTGCAGCCTTGGCCGCCGCCTCAACCTCTGCATCGGTCGCATCGGGTCGTCCAAAGCGGATGTTTTCGCGGGCTGTATCGGCAAAAATCACCGGGTCCTGCGGCACAAGGGCGATCTGCTTGCGGAACGCAGCGCGATCAAGGTCTTTCAGGTCCATCCCGTCCAGCCGGATCGTGCCGCTTTGCGGATCGTAAAACCGCAGCACCAACTGGATGATCGTTGTCTTGCCGGCTCCGGACGGGCCGACAAGGGCCACGGTTTCGCCAGGTGCTATCTGAAGGCTGACCTGATCCAAGGCCGAGATACTGGGCCGCGACGGATAGCTGAACGATACATCATCGAACGTGATTTCGCCTTGCAAAGCCGGGGGCATCGCCACGGCGGCAAGCGGATCAGCCACCGTATCCTCGGCCGTCAGCAGTTCGACCAGCCGTTCAGTTGCGCCCGCAGCGCGCTGCAATTCGCCCCAGATTTCAGTTAGCGCGGCCAAAGCACCAGCGACCATGATCGTATAGATCATGAACTGCACCAATTCGCCTTCAGTGATGTCACCCGCCCGCACATCCGTGGCCCCCATCCACAGGAACCCGACAATGGCGGAAAAGGCGATAAAGATGACGATTGCCGTCAGAATGGCGCGGGTGGCGATCCGTTTGCGAGCGGCAACAAAGCTCTTTTCGGTCACATTGCCGAATTTCGCGCGGCTCAGAACCTCATGTGTAAACGCCTGTACGGTCTGGGCGGACAGCAATTGTTCGGATGCATCACCGCTGGATTCGGCAATCAGGTCCTGATTTTCCTTGGACAAGATACGCACCCTGCGGCCCAGCAGGATGATCGGCAGGACAATCACCGGGATCGGCCACAGCACCGCCAGCGACATCTTGATCGAGGTGAACAGCATCAGCGCGATGCCACCAAAGAAGATCAGGATATTGCGCAATGCAACAGACACCGAACTGCCGATAACCGATAGAATAAGGGTGGTGTCGGTGGTGATCCGGCTCAGCACTTCGCCGGTCATGATCTTTTCGTAAAAGGCGGGGCTCATCCCGATCATCCGGTCGAACACCGCCTTGCGGATATCAGCCACCACCCGTTCACCCAGCCGGGTCACAAGATAATAGCGCATCGCTGTGCCGACCGCCAAAAGGGCTGCAATACCGATAGCGGCTGCAAAGTAGCTTTCCAGGATCTCGCCATTTTCGACATCGAAATTGTCGATCACACGGCGTACCGCCAGTGGCAGCACCAGCGATACCATCGCCGTCAGCACCAACGCGCCCAGCGCCGCCACGATCATGCCGCGATAGGGGGACATGAACGGCCACAACGCCTTGAGCGCGCCAATCCGTTTCGATGGGGCGCGGTCGTCCTCGCCTGCTTTGGGGGCGTCAGCCATGCTCGTCTCGTTCTTTGTTCGGCAAGGACATAAAAGCCGCATCGCAGATTAACAAGGCGACCAAATGCACATCGGCCATGCAGCGGTGAATGAGAAAGGTTGGAGCGGGCGACGGGAATCGAACCCGTATCATCAGCTTGGAAGGCTGAGGTCTTACCATTACACAACGCCCGCACAGACAAACAGTTAGGTATTGAACCCTCTCTTTGAGGTCAAGAGACAGTTTGCTATGGGCTTTAGATTATACTAATGAAGGGCCACGAGCGAATCTTCGCTGTACCTTTCGCCAATGGCAGCAGTGCGCAGAAAAGCGGACTTTGCAAAGTGTGGTGGCGGCCCAATGCCGAGATTCGAGCAGTCGAAAGTCTGATGTCGTTGCTTACCTAAAGCAGACGTTCAGACATTGCGCAGCATGCCAACCCTATTCGTCAATAAAGCTACCGTGCATCACGTTGTAGACGCAGAGTTCCTGAACGGCCCAAACGAAGTTGTGGTCGTACGGCATTGCCACGTCACCGCCCTCGGTATAGCCGATGATCAAAAGGTCTGACTCGCCCTCAACCGTCTCGCGCAATGTCTTCGCTTTAACCCAGACGCGCGCATCACAGCGCTCAACCTTCGAATACCGAATTTTCCGAAATTCGAATTGCTCAAGTTCCACGAATTCGACCATGTTTCGCATTTCGCCAGCCATCATGTTGATCGACTTTTTGGTAAGATTTGCAGCGCACCTCGCCATCCTGCCGTAATTCTTGCTCTGCCACCCTGACAGGAAGTCAAAAACTGCCTTCTCAGGACTGGTCTCGTCCAATGGCTCCCCAAACGGGCCTTGTTTTTCAAATGCCTCGAACGCCTTGATTTGCCGTTTGCCGGCCTTGGTCTTTCTGACTTGCGCCAGCGTCTCAGACAAAGAAATATTGGCCTTACACTCAGATGCCGCCTTCCGTTCTTCCTCGGAAGACTTGTCAATTGCCCAGTCCACCAACGCCATCAACAACAACCATGCCTTGGCGCAGACTGTCTTGTTGGCATAGCCAAGAGTGCGCCCTTGAATGATCTTATGCCGCTTAGGTATAGTCATTTCGTCGTTACGCGACTTGTAGGCTCCATTCTTCAATAGCCCGATCAGCGCGGGAAGCCCGGTCGCATGACCAACCACAGAGTCGAATGCAGTGAGGTCCGCGCCTTCTGCAAATGGGCTGATACCTGACACATCGGAGGCGAAGCCATCACAGGCGATTAAGATCAACGGAACAGCCGCGATGTAACGTTCTTCGAGATAGAGATTCAGCGCTTCTCTCAACTGATCATCGCGGAGCGTCGCCTGATGAAAACGTCGCGCACGGATGATCGCGTAAAGTTCGACGTTATCTTTCGTGAACCACTCAACAAGTTTGTTCGGCTTCGTCGCCTTTTCCAGCATTGTTTAGCTCCAACGCGGAATTTGTTACGTCCACGGAAAGGGCGGAGCCGACCGTGATCCAGCCAATGCTGCCGAATGCTGCGTTGAAGCGGTCAGGCAAGTCCAGGATGCTAGGGTCAGGACCCATTGATTTGCTCCGCGGGGCATGATTCACGGGTCGAAAATCGAACGGTGATATGAGCGACCTATACTGGCTGAACGACGCGCAGATGGCACGTCTGGTCCCCTACTTTCCCAAATACCATGGCAAACCTCGCGCAGATGATCGACGCGTACTCAGTGGCATTATCTTCATCAATCGCAATGGCTTACGCTGGCGCGATGCGCCGAAGGAATATGGTCTGCACAAGACCCTGTATAATCGCTGGAAGCGATGGAGTGAGAAAGGGGTCTTTGCTCAGATCGTGATGCGCCTGGCCGCTGAAAACGGTGAGGAAAAAAACTGTCATGATCGAGGCTACCTATTTGAACGCCCACCGCACCGCGACCAGCATGGGCGTTAAAAAGGGGGCGTGGACGCCTGATTGGCCGGACCAAGGGCGGCATGAATACGAAGCTTCATGCGGTCAGTGACTGCCAGGTGCGGCCCATCAGCTTCTTTGTCACCGCCGGGCAGGTCAGCGGCAAGGGCGCTACTGAGCAGCCCGCCAAACGTCGACTGGCTGCTTAGGGACCGTGGTTATGATGCAGATTTGACCAAAGCTGAAAAACCAAGCACCTGGTAGACATCAACTTGAGCCTTGAATTTGAGCGCCCAGTCAGAGATCTGCTTCATTGCTCTGGCTCGACAGTAATTTCCGCAATCCAATCGCGGATATTCTTGACAGTATACCGCACGAGACTGCAGATCCGCACAAAGCGTGGACCAGTGCGTTTTGTCACAGCCAGCTAAAGAAAGCGCTTTGAAGTACCGAACCGCTGCTCAACCTCGTCGCGGCTTAGCAAGCGGTCGATAAGCGCAGTTGTTAGACGCACCTTTACAATTTTTGATGACGACTATCGTGACTGAATTTACTAAACTGAACGCGTTCTATTGCATTCTTCTCAACACAGCCTCTGCGCAGTCTTTTGTCTTGGCTGTTCCGCCCAAGTCTGCGGTCTTGGAGCAACTGTGCAAGAGAGTATGTTGCATGGCGCCTTCAACATCGTCAGCTGCGCCTTCTTCGCCCAGATGCTGCAGCATCGTTGCCACGGTCCAGATCGCAGCGATTGGGTTCGCAATACCCTTTCCCGCGATATCGGGTGCGGATCCATGCACAGGCTCGAACATCGACGGAAACTCGCGTTCTGGATTGATGTTGGCTGACGGGGCAATACCGACCGATCCTGCAATCGCAGGGCCGAGGTCTGATAGAATGTCACCAAACAGATTGGAGGCGACGACCACATCAAACCAGTCGGGATTACGGACAAAATGGGCGGTCAGGATGTCGATGTGAAATTGATCCGTGCTGACGTCTGGATAGGCCTTTGACATCTCCGCAAAGCGTTCGTCCCAGAACGGCATGGAATGCTTGATACCGTTGGATTTGGTGGCTGATGTGACGTGTTTGCGGGCGCGTTTCTGGGCCAGCTCAAACGCGTATCGCATGATGCGGTCTGTGCCCTTGCGGGTAAACACGGCCTCTTGAAATGCCATTTCGTCAGGGGTGCCCCGGTTCATGCGTCCGCCAATGTCGGAATATTCGCCTTCCACGTTTTCCCGCACGACGACAAAATCTATATCCTCTGGTTTACGCCCGGCAAGCGGTGATGTGATGCCGTCAAGCAATCGTACATGACGCATATTGGCGTATTGGTTCATCTCTCGCCGAATAGGCAAAAGAAGACCCCACAAGGACACATGATCAGGTACGGTTGGCCACCCGACAGCACCAAGGTAAATTGCGTCAAAGGCCTTGAGCTGCGCAATGCCGTCGTCGGGCATCATCTGCCCGGTTTCAAGATATCGTTCGCACGACCAGTCAAATGGGGTCCATTCAATGGAAAAACCATGTTTCCGGGCAGCACGATCAGCCACGGCTTGCCCATAGGGCAGGACCTCTTTCCCGATCCCGTCGCCGGGTATGCTGGCAATTCTATATGTCTTGGACATGTGTTTGATCTTTCTTTGATGCGGGTTGGTCGATCACGCAGACGGACGGTTCCAAAACCACGGTCGGGTACTGTGTTGATCTTTTTCATAGGTTTGGATTTGGGGAGACATATCCAAGGTGCGTTGGATGTGGTCTGCACCGGTTAGCAGCAGTTGCTTGCGGTTCTGATTGATCTTGAACGGCATGGCCAAACCGTCTGCTTTTATCATTTCTGCTTTGAGATTGATTTCCATGGTGCAAGTGTCGCGTCCCACCGCACGGGATAAAAGAAGTGCAACGTCAGACTTTGGCAGAGTGATCGCCAACAAACCATTTTTCTCACAATTGCCAAAGAAAATGCCGGCAATCGACGGGGCGATAATGGCGCGAATGCCAAGCTGTAACAGGCCCCACACCGCGTATTCACGGCTGGAGCCGCAGCCAAAGTTATCGCCACATATCAGAAACTTCGCAGCGCGATAGGGATGCTGGTTCAGGATGAATTCAGGCCTTTCCGCGCCTGTTGCGTCAAAGCGAAGATCGTGAAACGCACCAATCGCCAAACCCTCTCGGTCGATCCGTTTGAGGAACTGTTTTGGCATGATCACATCAGTGTCGATATTGGCTGTCGGCAATGGTGCCGCAATGCCAGTGACGGTGGTGAAGGGCGTCATAAGGCGGCCTCCATGATCTCACGCACATCCGACAGTTTGCCAGTCAGGGCTGCCGCAGCGACCATTTCCGGGCTCATCAAATGGGTGCGCGCGCCGCGGCCCTGGCGCCCTTCAAAGTTGCGGTTGGTGGACGAGGCGCAGTGTTCCCCATCAAGGGCAACATCGTCATTCATCGCAAGACACATCGAACATCCTGAGCCACGCCATTCGAACCCTGCCTGTCGAAATACTTGATCCAGTCCTTCGGCCTCTGCAGCCCTGCGAACCTTTTTCGATCCGGGCACAACGATGGCCGTCACACCATCAGCGACCTTACGCCCGTCCAAGATGCGGGCCGCCTTGCGCAAATCCTCGATCCGGGCGTTGGTACATGATCCGATGAAGGCCCGGTCAATGCGGATATCTGTCAGGTTTTGGCCCGCTGACAGTCCCATATAGGCAAGCGCGCGTTCATCTGCTTCGCTCACAGGTTCAGGAATAGCCGAGGTAATCGGAACGGATTGATCAGGACTGGTCCCCCATGTGACTAACGGTGTGATATCTGCCGCGTTCAGCTGAACGACACGTGCGAACTGGGCATCAGGGTCCGATTGCAAGCTGCGCCAATGGGCCTTAGCGGCCTCCAAATCTTCCGGTTTTGGCGCATGTGGTCGATCTGCTAGGTAGTCAAATACCTGTCGATCCGGTGCTATCACAGCCGCCCGCGCGCCAGCCTCAACAGCCATGTTGCACAATGTCATGCGCGCTTCCACGCTGAGCGCGCTGACCGTTGTTCCCGTAAACTCCACCGCATAGCCAGAAGCGCCCGCCGCACCGACATCTGCCACGAAGGCCATCACGATGTCCTTGGCCGTCACGCCAAAAGGTAATACGCCATCAACCTCTACCAGCATCGGTTTCAGCGTTTTGTAGACCAGTGTCTGTGTTGCCAGGACATGTTCGATCTCGGACGTGCCGATGCCAAATGCCAATGCACCAAAGGCGCCATAGGTGGTCCTATGACTGTCGCCGCAAGCGATGACCATGCCGGGCCAGGCAAACCCGTTTTCAGGCACGACCACGTGCTCGATCCCCTGTCTGGGATCGAAAAGGTCAAACAACTGAATGCCATGGCGACTACAGTTTTGCGTCAGTGTCTCAATCTGCAGGCGTCCCCCAGCATCCGCGATTTCGTGCAGCGATCTGATGGACTGTGTCGGATTCACATGGTCGACAACGGCAAGATGCGCCTCCGGGCGTCGGACCGATCGCCCTGCGGCATGCAGCCCGGCAAAGGCTTGCGGGCTGGTGTATTCGTTCATGATATGGAAATCGACGTAAAGCAGAACATGTTCCGCGTCGATTTCGGCAACCATATGCTGGTGCACCAGCTTTTCATAAAGTGTGAGGGACATGACAGCCTTAGGGCAATGGAACGTTAAGAAGTTGACCAAAGATCATCGCCATCAGCAGCACCAGCCCCACGAGCCCCACAAACTGCAATGCCAGTGTCTTTGGCGGGACCTTGGTTTGCTGCGCGATCAACATGCACAGGCCCGCGCCGATCAGCGAGGTTGGGATGAATCCCAAAACCGGGAGCAGTACGGACCAACCAAACAGGCTCGCCAGCATCAGGATCGGACGCAGCAGCGTGCCTTTGGCAGGTGTTGTCACGGGGGCTAAGACCACGGCGCGCAGGGCCAGTGTCAGCGCACCCAATACCAGACCCCCACCTGCTAGCTGTGGAAAGATCGCGCCGAAAACTGACATTTCACGTGCTTCCCACAGGGCATAGCTGCCGAAGATGAACAGGCCGATTGCTGGGATCAGATCTCTGTGCGGAACCCTATTCATTTGGCAGGGCCACCTTTAGCGCGCGGCCCTTACGACCGGTCCACACCGGCCAAAGCAGGGTCAGCATGGTGAAAACGATGATGGCGATGGAAATCGGGCGGGTGAAGAATTCGCCCCAGATATTGCCCGCCGCATTGCCGATCAGATAGCCTTGGACAAAACCCTGCTCGGCAATCGGCCCAAGGATCAGGCCCAACACAATTGGCGATGCCTCGAACCCGTATTTTAGCGCGACCCAGGCAAAAGCGCCAAGTGCCACCATCATCACCACATGGGTGGCGTTCTGTTCCACTGCAAAAGAACCGATCATGATCAGCACACCAATGGCCGGGGCCAGCACTGCCTTGGGGATGGAGGAGATCGTCCGAAACGCCGTGCGCCCGATCAGCAGACCCACCGGGATCATCAGGATTGTCGCGAACAGCAGCCCGAAGATGAACGTATAAACTGTTGATGCCTGTTCAGCAAAAAGCTGCGGACCAACGCGGATACCCTGCACCATCAGCGCGCCCAGAATGATCGCGTCAGGGGGCGTGCCGGGGATGCCCAAAACCAATGTCGGAACAAAGCCGCCCCCGACCGTAGCGGAATTAGCGGATTCCGACGCGATTACGCCGTCAACAGCCCCTTTGCCGAATTCATCTGGTTGCTTTGATGTTCGCTGCGCCTCTGAATAGGCGACCAGACCTGCAACAGCACCTCCAGCAGCAGGCAAAATACCAACAACTGTCCCGATCACAGAGCTGCGGACGAGGTTGAACTTGGACCGCCACATCAGGCCCAAGGCCTCACCCACGCGGGCACCCCTTCCGCCTGCAGCACGCTCGATATGCGGGTCTTGCGTCGCGACCATGTTCAGCAGAACTGGCACGCAATACAGGCCAATCAGCGCAGGGATAATGTGGATGCCGCCCAGCATGACGGGATTGCCGAAGGTATAGCGGACATCACCGCCCACAACGGCTGAGCCGATGGTCGACAGGCCAAGGCCAAGGAAGCCGCCAATCAATCCCTTCAACGTCGCCCCCTTGGACAGTACCGCAATCAGCGACAACCCAAAGATCGCAAGCCAGAAATATTCGACCGGCCCAAACTTCAGCGCAATTGTCGCAAGCGGTGGAGCTACGATCAGCAGCGCAAGCGCGCCAACCAACCCGCCAAAGGCAGAAGCAAAACAAGAAATCGCTACAGCCAGATCACCATCACCCCGCTTGGCCATCGGGAAACCATCAATGGCAGTTGCAATCGCCGCTGGCGTGCCGGGGGTGTTCACAAGAATGGAGGCATAGGCTCCGCCATAAATCGCCCCGGTGTAAACTGCGCCCAAGGCAATCAGCCCTGATGCAGGGTCCATGGTGAATGTAAACGGCACCAGAACAGCCACGGCCATTGTCGCAGACAGCCCCGGCAAGGCACCGATGACTGTTCCAAGCACGACACCGATCAAGGCCAGCATCAGGTTAAAGGGCGTTGCCGCCGACAATAGGGCGTCGATCATATGAACCTCTTGGGAAACGGGTCCCCCCACACGATGCGGCTGTTCCGCGCGGGGGAATGGGCGTTATGCCGATTTCAGGCGTTCGATAGCAGGGGCGTACGCGGCCCTGCGCTCTTCAATGAAACCGGGCACGTCACCCAGAGGAACGTCAATCACTTCGTACCCGGCGGCGGTCATCTGCGCCTGGAAGTCAGGGTTCGCATTGATCTGTTGCAGGATGTCGGACAGGCGCTGCTGAATATCCTGCGGCGTTCCGGCGGGCACGGCAACGCCGCGATAGGCCCCGCCGACGTGATCGTAACCCAATTCCTTGAACGTTGGCGCATCAGGCAAAGCCGCAACCCGTTCATTCGTGGCAACCGCCAGCGTTCGCACCTGTTCACCGGCCTTGACGCCTTGGGTCGTATAGCTCATCGCGGCGGCGATTTGCCCGCCCAGCACAGCCGTCATTGCCGGGGCTGACCCGCGGAATGGAATGTAGGTTGTGATAGCGCCTGTCATATCCATAAAAATCTGTGATGCCAGATGATTGGCTGTGTTGGTGCCAGAGCCGCCGAAGGTCACAGTGCCTGGGTTAGCCGACGCATCATCAATCAGATCTTGTAGCGTCTGATAGGGGCTGTCTGCCTTCACGACAATCGCGTCGGGCGTATAGTGGAAGAAGAAGACATTGTTAATGTCAGCGGTCTGATATCCCACGTCTTTCATGGCTGGCTGCAAAACGGTGTGTGGTACGATTGTGTTCATGATCGTGTGACCATCGGGGTCAAACCCATTCAACTGCGCCCAGGCCGTTGCGCCGCCGGCACCCGGCTTGGATTGGATCACAACGCTTTGGCCGGTGATCTCTTCGAAGAACGGTTGCTGGAACCGAGCGGTCACATCGCTTTCGCCACCGGGATTGAACGGAATTATGTAATTGATCGCGCGACTTGGATAAGTATTGGCGCGCAGGATAGACGGGGCTCCAAGCGCGGCAGCCGTCAGGCCGAGCCCAATCGCACCCTTGCCAAAATGGCGTCTGGTGATGTTTTTCATGATGCTTCCTCCCTGATCGTTGCACTTTTCTAGGGCCACCAGCACCGAATAATTGAGCGGAAAGCATTTATATGTATTTCTGCATTAATCTCGAAATTGATCTCGACTATGGTTCGTCGAAACTTTCTGCAGACGAGATAGCCATGGGTTTGAACTTTACGACCGCATTATCCGAAGCACCTGTCGCCGATTGCTTCTTTGATGGATTTCGCGAAGAGTTCATTGATGTGCATGCAGGGCGCGTATTTTGCAGGATAGCTGGCAAGGGCCCTGCGGTTCTCCTGCTACACGGGTATCCACAAACCTCCGCAATTTGGCATAAGGTGGCCCCGCAATTAGCGCAGAACTACACCGTTATTTGCGCCGATCTGCGTGGTTATGGCAGGTCGCATAAACCAAAGACGGACGCAGATCATGCGCCATATTCCAAGCGGTCAACCGCCATTGACATGGTTGAGGTAATGGATGCGCTTGGCCATCCACGGTTTTTCATAGGGGCGCATGATCGAGGCGCGCGCGTCGCGCATCGACTTGCGGCCGATCATCCCGAACGGGTGATTGCGCTGGCTTCATTGGATATTGCGCCGACACGCGAAATGTACCGGGATGGCGACAGTGAATTCGCCCAGACATACTGGCACTGGTATTGGCTGACCCAGGCCTATCCGTTTCCAGAAACACTGATCCAAGGGACAAGCGACTACTATTGGCTAAAAAAATGCGGTTCAGGATCGGCGGGTCTGCAGCCTTTTGTCCGCCAAGCGCTTGATGAATATCTGACCTACTTTCGCGATCCTGCGGTTATCCACGCCTCTTGCGAGGACTATCGGGCCGCGATCACGATCGACCAGGCCCATGATGACATGGATACGAAACGTCTCAGGATGCCCGTGCTCGCATTGTGGGGGAGGCACGGGGCAATTGAAAAGCATTTCGACTGTCTGGCGCTGTGGCGCGAAAGAGCAGAAAATGTGCGCGGTTGGCCCATAGATGGTGGGCACTACCTCGCGGAAGAGAAATCCGCGGATGTCGTATCAGCATTTCAGGGGTTTTTTGCGAGCGCGCTGGACGATGAGCTTGCGGCAAGCACCGGGTAGGTATGCGAGACTCAGGCTACGCCCCAACCTGACCCTTGCGTAACACCAGATACGTGCAAGGCAAAACAGGCCCCATGAAGGGCCCGTTTCTTTGGTAGGTGAGTGGGTTGGTTTAGGTTCGGGTTTGGTTAATCGAATGGGTTGGCGTTCGCGTTGATCTCAAGCGCACGATCAACAAAACTTTCGCCAATGGCCGGTTTAAATTCATCAAAGATCGGCTCGAACGCATCGCGCCAGGCTTGCCGCTCCTCATCCGTCAGACTGATGACGATACCGTCATCCTCTATGATGTTCTGACGGCTGATCTGGTTCAGCTCAAAGGCAAATCGGTTCCGTTCGTGCGATACAAGTTTCATCGTGTCGATAAAGATATTGCGGGTCTCCGGATCAAGACTGTCGAGGAACGATGTTGTTGTGAACACGAGGTATCCCAGATAATGATGACTGGTCTCAGTGGTCGCGGCCTGGGCGGTGTAGAAACCTTTGGAGTCGATATTCGAGAAGGTGTTTTCCTGCCCCTGAACCTCGCCCGATTGAAGTCCGCCAAGTACGTCAGCAAAAGCCATCTTGCGTGGGGTGACACCCATCGTTTCTAGCATTGCCGCCATGATCGGCGATGAGGATTGGACACGGAAAGTCAATCCATCGGCATCGCGTGGCAATCGCATCGGGCGTGTGGCCGAGAAGTGGCGCATGCCGTTCGACCAGAAGGTCATGCCATAGAAACCATCATCTTCCAACTGCTCATAGATTTCCTCGGTGGCATCAGAGCTAAGGAACTCAAGCGCGTGCAGCGGGCCGTCAAATAGAAATGGAAGGTCAAACAGCGCCAGCTTGTTGGCAAACTGGGTCATCTTGGTGGGGCTGGGTGCTGCAAAATGCACTTCACCATCTAGCATCGCCTGCCACAGCTTTTCGTCATCAGCGTAAAGTTCGCTATTACCAACGACCTCAATACAGTAGCGACCATCAAGCTGTGTGTTGATCGCATCGGCATAGGCCAGTGCAGCCTCGCCCTTGGGATGGCCTTGCAGCGATGTGATAATGCTGAAGATCAGCTTTTGTTCCCCTTGATCGCATTGCGCGATGAGTTGGGCCGGAAACGCTGCAAGCGCGGCGAGTGTGAGTGTTTGTAGAAATTTCATTGTTCTGTCCTCGT